>VEQL01000003.1 GCA_018883245.1 Chthoniobacterales bacterium | reverse complement strand
GGCAGCACGCCGATTTCTCCGGTCGTGGTGGGCAACACGACCATGTCCACCTCGCCCGAACGGGAGACCCCCGCGGGCGAAACAATCTCGAAATGGATTTTGGCCGCCACTTATTTGCGCACGGTCTCGATGCCGCCCTTCATGTAGAAGTTCTGCTCGGGCACGTCGTCGAGTTTACCCTCGAGGATTTCTTTGAAGCCGCGGACGGTCTCCTCCGTCTTGACGTATTCGCCCTTCGTTCCGGTGAAGACCTCGGCCACATGGAACGGCTGGCTGAGGAAGCGCTGGATCTTGCGGGCGCGATACACAGTCTGCTTGTCCTCGGGACTGAGTTCGTCCATGCCGAGAATGGCGATGATGTCCTGCAGGTCCTTGTAGCGCTGCAGCACGCGCTGGACGCCGCGGGCCACTTCGTAGTGCTCCTTGCCGACGATCTCGGGCGCAAGCGCCTTGGATGTCGAGGCGAGAGGATCGACCGCGGGATAAATGCCCAACTCGGCGATGGAACGCTCGAGCACGATGGTCGAGTCGAGGTGCGCAAAGGTCGTGGCCGGCGCGGGGTCGGTCAAGTCGTCCGCCGGAACATAAACGGCCTGCAGCGACGTGATCGAACCCTTCTTGGTCGAGGTGATGCGTTCCTGCAGGTTGCCCATCTCGGCGGCGAGCGTCGGCTGGTAACCCACGGCGGACGGCGTGCGTCCGAGCAAGGCGGACACTTCCGAACCGGCCTGCGAGAAGCGGAAAATGTTGTCGATGAACAGCAGAACGTCCTGGTTCTTCTCGTCGCGGAAATATTCGGCCATGGCCAAGGCGGTGAGCGCGACGCGGAGACGCGCGCCCGGGGGCTCGTTCATCTGGCCGTAAACAAGGGCAACCTTCGACTTGGACATGTCCTTCTTGTCGATGATGCCGGCCTCGCACATTTCATTGAAAAGGTCATTGCCCTCGCGCGTGCGCTCACCCACCCCGGCGAACACCGAGTAACCGCCGTGGCCTTTGGCGATGTTGTTGATGAGCTCCATGATGACGACCGTCTTGCCGACGCCGGCGCCGCCGAACGCGCCGCTCTTGCCGCCCTTGGTGAACGGGCAAATGAGGTCGATGACCTTGATGCCGGTCTCGAGGATCTGCGCCTGCGTGTCCTGCTCGACCAGGGCCGGGGCGTTGCGGTGGATGGGATATTTTTTCTCGGTCACGACCGGACCGGATTCGTCCACCGGGTCGCCGGAGACGTTGAAGATGCGACCGAGGACGGCGTCGCCCACCGGGACGGAAATCGGGGCGCCGGTGTCGCGCACCTCGCCGCCGCGGCGGAGCCCCTCGGTGCTGGACATGGCCACGGTGCGGACCCAGCCTTCGCCAAGATCCTGTTGCACTTCGAGGACTACCTTGGATTTGTCGCCGTTGACGTCGGCGGTGGTTTCCAGAGCGTCGTAGATTTTCGGGAGTTTGCCTGCGCTGAAATCGACGTCCACGACGGGGCCGATGACTTGCACGATTTTACCGGTATTGCTCATAACTTGGATTGGTTTAGCCCATGGCGATCTGTGCCGTGGAAATCTCGAGGATCTCCGTGGTGATCGCGGCCTGGCGGATTTTGTTGTATTCGAGGGTGAGGTCTTTGATGAGGGACTTGGCGTTGTCGGTGGCGTTCTTCATGGCCACCATGCGCGCGCTCTGCTCGGAAGCGCGGGCGTTGAGGATCATGGCGTAGAGTTCGTTGCCGACGTAGAACGGCAACAGCGCGTCGAGCACTTCCTGCGGTGAAGGCTCGAACTTGAAGGACGACATGGCGTCCTCCTCGGACGAGGCTTCCTCCACCGGCTTGCCGCCCATGTGGAAAGACGTGATGGGAAGGATCTCGTGCGCGGAAGGGATCTGCGTGAGCGTGTTGATGAAATCGGTGTAAAGGACGACGACTTTGTCGCACTCGCCGGCGAGGAATTTCTCGATGACAAACCGCGCCACCGGCTTGACCTCGGCGTATTCGGGCGTGTCGCGCATGGGAAAATCCGCCAGGAGCTGGCGCTTGCTGCGGGCAAGGAAGTCGGCCGCTTTTTTGCCCGTGGCGATGAAACTCGTCGTGGCGGGGTCGAACTGCTGCAATTCGCGGAACAGGTTCGTGTTGAGACCGCCGCAAAGACCCTTGTCCGTGGCAACGACATAGACCAGCGTGTGCTTGACCGGACGCGCCTGCAGCAGCGGATGAAGTTCGTCCTCGGTGTGCTTGCTCAGCGAAACAAGCACGCGGTTGAGCATCTGGGCGTAGGGACGGGCATCCAAGGCGCGCTGCTGCGCCTTGCGCATCTTCGCCGCGGCGATCATTTGCATCGCCTTGGTGATCTGCGCCGTGTTTCGGACCGATTTGATCCGGCGGCGGATTTCCCGTGTGTTGTTGCCCATGGCTTACTTGTAAAATTGGGAAAACTCGTCGAGCGCCGCCTTGAGTTCCGCGCCCAAGGATTCGTCGATCGCCTTCTTCTCGCGGATCTTGTCGAGGAGCGCGCCTTTGCGGGTCTCGAGGAATTCCTGAAGCTTCGCTTGGAAGTCCTTGATCTTCTCCACTTCGGCTTTGTCCATGTAGCCCTGCTGCATGGCGTAGAGCACGGCCGCCTGCATCTCGACCGGCAGCGGCTGGTATTGCTGCTGCTTGAAGAGTTCGACGATGCGGCGTCCGCGCTCGAGCAACGCTTTGGTTTTGTCGTCGAGGTCGGAACCGAACTGCGCGAAGGCGGCCATTTCGCGGAACTGCGCCAGCTCGCCCTTGATCTTGCCCGCGACTTGCTTCATCGCCTTGATCTGCGCGGCGGAACCGACGCGGCTGACCGAGAGACCCACGTTGATGGCGGGACGGATGCCCTGGTAGAAAAGGTCGCCTTCAAGGTAGATCTGCCCGTCGGTGATCGAAATGACGTTGGTCGGAATGTAGGCCGAAACGTCGCCGGCCTGCGTTTCGATGATCGGCAACGCAGTGAGCGATCCCCCGCCCGCCTGTTCGCTGAGGCGCGCCGCGCGCTCGAGCAGGCGCGAGTGGAGGTAGAACACGTCGCCGGGATAGGCTTCGCGTCCGGACGGACGCTTCAGCAGCAACGAAATCTGGCGGTAAGCCACGGCCTGCTTGGAAAGATCGTCATAAACGATCAACGCATCCATGCCGTTGTCCATGAACCATTCGCCGATGGACGCGCCGGCAAACGGCGCGAGATATTGGCTGGCCGCATCGTCCGAGGCCGAAGCCACAACGACAATCGTGTAAGGCATGGCGCCTTCCTTCTCGAGGGTGGAAATGACGCGCGCGATGTTGGCGTTTTTCTGCCCCACCGCGACGTAGATCGAGTAAAGGGGGCGGAAATCTTTGTCACCGGAGGCTTCGCCCTGTTTGTTGAGGCGAGCCTGACTGATGATAGTGTCGATCGCCACGGTTGTCTTGCCGGTGGCGCGGTCGCCGATGATCAGCTCGCGCTGACCGCGACCGATCGGGATCATTGCATCGATCGCCATGATGCCGGTCTGCACCGGCTGGGTCACGGGGCGGCGCTTGATGATGCCGGGGGCGATTTTTTCCAGCGGATAATACGCCGTCGCGGTGATCGGCCCTTTGCCGTCGATCGGTTCTCCGAGCGTGTTGACCACACGTCCGAGCAGGCCTTTGCCCACGGGAATGGAGAGAAGCCTTCCGGTCGTTTTGACCTCGTCACCCTCTTTGATGTGGCCGTAGTCGCCGAGGAGGATGACGCCGACTTCGTTTTCCTCGAGGTTGAGGGCGAGGCCGAAGACACCACCGGGAAATTCCACCATTTCGTTGAGCATGACGTTGCTCAAACCCTCGACACGGGCGATGCCGTCGCCGACTTCGCGGACCGTGCCGGTGTTGGTGCGGGCGGCGCCGGATTGGAGTCCGGCTATCTTTGCTTCGATTTCTTTGACAAGTGTGCTCATGGGCTTGGTTTTTTGAATTGGTTCAAACAGGCAGGGCTTCGAGGCGCGCGCGGACGCTGCCGTCCCACACGTCGCTGCCGACACGAACGCGCAGTCCGCCGATCAGCTCGGGGCGCACGACGGTGTCGAAGGTGAGGTCGTCGCCGTGTGTGCGCGAGAGATCGACGCGGAGTCGGTTCATTTCGGATTCGGCGAGCGGCGCCGCGCTCTCGATCACCGCATGGCGGCGATCGAGTTCAAGGCGCACAAGGCGCACGAAAGATTGCAGGATCGCGAGGTAGCCGCGCGGCTTGTCCGCCGCGAGCGCGTCGGTCACGGCGCGGACGCGCGAAGCGTCGAGCTTGCCGTTGACCAGGCAGCTGCGGAAAAGCGAACGGGCGTTTTTGCGGGCCTCGCGGGGTGATGTCATGCCGCGATCTCCTTGATTGTCTCGTCGTTGAGACGTTTCTGGTCGTCGGACGTGAGAATTTTGCCGGTGACTTTCGAGGTCGTGGCGGCGACGAGGCCGACCATGGCAGTTTTGACTTCGGCTTCCATCTTGCGGCGGTCCTGTTCGATGGATTCGTGGGCTTTCCGGATGACACCCTCGGCTTCGGCGATCGCTTCCTGCACGCGTTTTTCGCGAACGGCCTCGGCACTTGCGCGGGCCTCGTCGATGAGTGCTTTCGCTTCCGCGTCGGCCTTGGCCAGAACTTCGTTGTAGCGCTTCTGCGCGTCGGCCAGCTGCTGCTTGACCTTTTCCGCGTTGTCCTGCGCCTCGGCGATGCGGCGGCGACGCTCGGCCAGGACGTTCACGATCGGTCCGAACGCGTATTTGTTGAGCACCCAGTAAACAAAGACGAACAGAATGCACTGGGCGATGAACTTCGGCCACGTGACGCCGAAGTTGCTCAACAGGTCGGTGATAACATTCATTGTTTTTGGAAAAAGGGGTTGCGGCCGCCGCAGCGACCGCAACCGTTGAGACTTACTGGCCCGCGAAGGCGCGGATCAGGGCGTAAATGGCGATAGCTTCCGCCAACGCCATGCCGATGATGCCGAGGGTCATCACTTTGCCGAAGGCGCCGGGGTTGCGTCCGACGGCCTCGACAGCCTTGGCTCCGATCAGACCGATGCCAACGGCGGCGCCGGCCCCGGCTATGCCGAGGGTGAAACTACCCGTGATGCCGCCCGCGGTGGCGGCGGCTTCTGCGATGAGTGGGATGATCATGGTTTTGTCTTTTGTGTTTTGTTTGTTCCGAGCCGTCCACGCTCATGGCATGGTCCCGGCGGGAAATTTTCATGCGGCATGCGGCGCCCCGTGGGCTTCGCCATGGTGCTCCTCGCCGTGCTCATCCTCGTCGTGCGAGGTGGACAGCTGCACGTAAACCGCGCAAAGGAGGGTGAAGACCATGGCCTGCAGCAAGCCGACGAGCAGCTCGAGGAAATAAAAGGGGATCGGGATGATCACGCTCATGACATAAGCGACGATCGGCGGCATGCCCAACGTCTTGCCCAGCGTGAGCATGGTGGCCAGAAGGGTTTCGCCGGCGAAAACGTTGCCAAAAAGACGCAGCGAGAGGGAAACGGGGCGGAACGCGATCGACACGACCTCAATGACGCCGACCATGAAAAAAATCGGCGCCAGCGCAACGGCCATGACGCCTTTGAGGCCGCCTTTCACGCCGAACATGTGCTTGAGAAACCCGCCGACACCCATTTCCTGGATGGACCAGTAAAGCCAGAGCACCATGAAAATGAGGGCCATCGCGAGGGTCATGTTCAGGTCGGCCGTGGCCGGGCGCAGCAAAGGCTCCTTGACCTCGGACAAAGTCAGGAAACCCGTCTTGGTGCCGAAGCCGATCGAACCCACTCCGGGGAGCAGCCCAAACCAATTGGCCGTAAGGATGAAGATGAAGAGCGTGGCCAGGAGGGAGAAAACTTTGGAGACCATCTTGGGGCCGACAATTTCCTCCAGAGTGTCATAAAGCGTCTCCACAATCGCCTCGAAGGCATTCTGCGGGCCGTCCGGGATCAGTTTGACCTCTTTCGTTGCACGGCGCGCAAACCACAGGACGATGCCAACGACAATGAGAGCGACCAAGATCGAGTTTGTCAGCCAGTCGAGCCCGCCGAGAATTTCGAGCGGCAAGCTCTCCGCAGCCAAGGCGGCTGATGCGACGGGCAGAAAGGACAAAGTCATGGGCGTTAAAAAAGCCGCAAGCGCGAACTCGCGGCAGAACGCGTCTTATAAGCCAGGCTTATCCGTGAACTCAAGCCGGAAAAAATTTTGTGATTGATGACTGCAGGCGGCCAACCCCGGCGTTCTCAATAAAGCTCGACCGGCGAACGCTTTCCATCCTCGACACTTCTCTGGTGTGCCCTCTCCTCCCCGAGCGTGGCGACCCGCAGATCCCAAATATCGCGGTTGATTGCGTCGAACTCCGCCCGGGAAAAGGCTGTCGGCGGGGCCATCTTCGATTTGAACTCCGACACGCGCCGCAGTGCGGGTGCGAGCGCCGGGGCCGGTTGCCTTTCCAAGACCGCGCGGGCTTGGGCGAGCATGTCCACGCGGTGGCAGATCATGAGCAGGTCGTTCCCCGCGGCCAATCCCAGCGCGAGCATGTCGTCGAATGTCGTCGTGTTCAAAATCGCGCCCATGTCGAGGTCGTCGGTCATCACCAATCCGCGGAATCCCATCTCGCCGCGCAGCAGACCCTCGATCACCGCCGGCGACATCGACGCGGGCCGCAGCTCGCCGTCCAGGCACCCGTAGTGGATATGACCGATCATCATGCTGTCCACGAGAGGCGCGAAATGACGGAACACCGCCAGCTCATTGGCTTCCATCGCCGCGCGCTCGCGATCGATCATCGGGAACGAATGGTGCGGATCCTCCACCGCCATGGTGTAGCCGGGGAAATGTTTGCCGCAGCTTAGGACGCCGCCGCCGCGCAGTGCGTTGTTGAATTCCCCCGCCAGTGCGATCACCTGCCCTGCGGTCTTCCCGTAGCAACGGCCGCGCAGGGAGTTGTCCGCTTCGTCATCGAACGAGATGTCGAGCACCGGGCAAAGATCGAGGTTGAAACCGAACAAGCGCAGGAGTTTCGCCGTCAGCTCCCCGTGCCGCCTCACGAGCGCCGGGTCGCCCTTGTCCCGAAGTTGCCGCGCGTTGGGGGGCTCCTCGCCGATCAACCGCAACCGCGACACGCGGCCCCCTTCCTGGTCGATCGTGATCACCGGTTCGACCTCGGACAAATCCCGCAGGTCGTCGATCAGTTTGCGCAACTGCTCGGGCGATTTGATGTTGCGCCCGAAAAGGATGAAACCTCCGGGCTGCACGCGCCGCAGCATAGCCGCGGTTTCCGAATCCAATTCCGCACCCGGCACCCCGACCAGCAAAAGTTGTCCGACGTCGTTCGACATGCGCAGGTGAAAACCAGAATGCGCCCGCCAAGTCGATGGGAAAAAACTACGCCTGGCGGCGGCCGAACCTTCGACGGCGGCGGCGGAATGCCGGACGCCCGTCCAGGCGAGGCTCGGGCTTCGGGCGCCGGGTTTGCAAAGCTTCCTCCCCGTGTTTTGGAATGTTTTGCCCCTCGAGCTTGAGCCGCTCGATCTTCTGTCCGATGAACCTCTCGATCGCGGCGAGTTTCTTTATCTCGTCATGCGCCACAAGGGTGAACGCGTCGCCCGTCTGCCGGGCCCGACCCGTGCGCCCGATGCGGTGCACGTAATCCTCCGGGTGCTGCGGGATGTCGTAATTGATGACATGGCTCACGCCGGCCACGTCGATGCCGCGCGCCGCGATGTCCGTCGCCACCATAACCCCGTATCGGCCGGACTTGAATCCCTCGAGCGCCTCGATGCGCTGGTTCTGCGAACGGTTGGCATGAAGCACGGCTACCGAATAGTTGTTTGCCCGCAGACGCTTCGCGATGCGGTCCGCACCGTGCTTGGTGCGCGAAAAAACAAGGACGCTGGTGCAGTCTGTCGCCGCGAGAAGCGCGAGAAGCAGTCCGAACTTGCCGCCGTGGTCGGTGACATAGACGCCGTGCTTCACCATGGAGGCGACCGAGCGTGACGCGCCGATTTCGATGCGCACCGGGTCGCGCAAGGCCCACGCGGCCAGTTGCACGATTTCGGGAGGCAAAGTGGCCGAGAAAAAAAGCGTCTGTCGGCTCTCCGGACACTTGCCGATGATGCGCTTCATCGGCGGGAGGAATCCGACGTCGAGCATGCGGTCCACCTCGTCGAGAACGAGCACCTCGATGTCATCGAGCCGCACTGTCCCCTGCTGCAGATGGTCCTCCAGCCTTCCCGGGGTGGCCACCAGCACGTCGAGACCTTGGCGCAAGGCGGTGCGCTGCGCGCCGTAACCCACGCCGCCGAAGACCGAGCCGACTTTCAAATTTGTGAACCGCGCCAGATCGCGCATCGAGGTTTCGACCTGCATGGCAAGCTCGCGGGTCGGCTCGAGCACAAGGCAACGCAGGCTGCCGTGTGATTTCAGCTTTTGCAGTGCGGGAAGAGCGAACGCGGCAGTTTTACCCGTGCCGGTCTGGGCGGATGCTATGACATCCCGGCCTTCGAGGGCCGGAGGGATCGCCCGAAGCTGGATGGGGGTCGGTTCCCCGTAGCCCATCGCCCGGACGCCTTCGAGAAGTGGCTTGGACAATCCAAGCTTGGTAAAAGGCATGAGAAGCGCGGACAGTCGGGCCGCACGACGGTTTTGTCAATCCGCGTCCCGCGCGGGGCACGGACTGCGGTTGTGCTTTTCCACGCGCGTCCGCTTTCCTACCCTGCCCGCGTGCTGAAGCTCATCGTCCGGCGGCTGCCTGCGCTGCTTTTTGTCCTGTTTTGCGTCGTGACGCTCACTTTTTTCCTCATTCGTCTGGCGCCGGGAGGACCGTTCGATCGCGAGCGCAAGATTCCGCCGGCGATCGAGGCGCAATTGCTGGCCAAATACAAACTCGACGGCCCGCTCTGGACGCAGTTCACGGAATACATCGCGGACGTGGCGCGCGGCGACCTGAGGCTTTCCACCAAATACCGCAACCGCAGCGTGAACGAAATCCTCGGGCAGACGCTTCCGGTCACTTTTGCCCTGGGCGGCATCGCCTTCGTGCTGGCGACGACGTTCGGCATTTGGCTCGGCACATTCGCCGCCGTGCGCCGCGATACGCCGGCCGACCGGTTGGCGATGGCTGCGGCCCTGCTCGGGCTTTCGCTTCCGATGTTCGTGGCCGGACCGGTGCTTGTCCTGATCTTCGGCCTGTGGCTGCGCTGGCTGCCTGTCGGCGGATGGGGCGAGCCGGCGCAAATCGTTCTTCCCGCCATCACGCTCGCCCTGCCTTTCGCCGCGGTCGTCGCACGGCTCATGCGCACGAGCCTGCTCGAAGTGCTCAACCAGGACTTTGTCCGCACGGCGCGGGCCAAAGGTCTGCCGGACCGCACGGTCATCTACAAACACGCCCTGCGTGTGGCCATTCTGCCGGTGGTCACGTATCTCGGCCCCCTCGCCGCGCATCTGCTCACCGGCTCGATCGTGGTGGAGACCGTGTTCAACATTCCCGGGGCGGGCGGCTTTTTCGTGCATTCGATCCTCAACCGCGACGGATTCCTCCTCGGCGGCGTGGTGATCGTTTATTGCTCCCTGCTCATCGTCTTCAATCTGCTGGTCGATGCCAGCTACGCGCTGCTCGACCGGCGCATCCGCGTCGATGCTTGAGCCGGGCGCCGCGACCAAAATCCTGCGTCGCCCTGCCGCGCGGATTTCCCTTGGGATCCTCGTTGTCGTTGCAATGGCGGCAGCGGTCGGGCCGGAGCTTTTCCCGGACAGCTACCGGGAGCCGGGGCCGTTGCAATACGCACCGCCCTCGTGGGCGCATCCGTTCGGCACGGATCTCAACGGACGCGATTTGTTCTACCGCGTTTTGCTCGGGGCGCGCATCTCGCTGGTCGTCGGTCTGGCCGGCGCGGCGGTGAGCCTGTTCCTCGGCACGGCCTACGGTTTGATCGCGGGGTATGCGGGAGGCAAAACGGACAGCGTGATGATGCGCCTTGTGGACATCATGTATTCGGTGCCGCGGCTCATCTTCATCCTCATTTTCATCAATGCCTTCGACGGCCACCTTCGCAACTTCGCCTCGCGCATGGATTGGCCGTGGCTGGTGAGCTACTCGCGCATCGTCATCCTCGTGGCCACGCTCGGGCTCATCGAATGGCTCACCATGGCGCGCATCGTGCGCGGGCAGGTGCTATCGCTCAAAGAGCGGCCGTTCGTCCACGCCGCGCGCGTGCTCGGTCAGTCCCACGCGATGATCATTCTGCGCCATCTGCTCCCGAACATCCTGCCGATCATCATCGTTTATCTCACGCTCACCGTCCCCGCGGTAATCTTGGACGAATCGTTCCTCAGCTTCCTCGGCTTGGGGATCCAGCCGCCGCAGGCGAGCTGGGGATCGCTGCTCAGCGAGGGCGCGCAGGCGATCAATCCGCTCAAAGTCTATTGGTGGCTGATCTTTTTCCCCGCGGCGACGATGTCCGCCACCTTGCTTGCGCTCAACTATCTTGGCGACCGCCTCCGCGACACGCTCGACCCGCGCCGGTAACGCACGACCAACGCCGAGGCGAGAAGGACGGCAGCCGCGGCCCAAGTTCCCGGCTCGGGCACGGCGGTGTTGAACACGAGCTGCAGGTTGTTGCCATCAACCCGCAAGCTGAAGCCGCCGCCGAGCAGACCGTTGGAAAATCCCGCGGTGCCGTTCGCGGCGCCGGTGTTGATGTTGAAGTAAGAGGCATCGAAGCCGGTGACACCCATGGTTGTTGCAACGATGGTCCACGCGTAGTTGCGCGAATAATCGAAATTGTCGGCATCACCACTGACGTCCGGCCCGGTATCCGAGAGCGACCAAAGATTGATGTTAAAACGGCTGCCGAGGGTCAGCGCACTCAAGTCAAGGACGCCGCTGACGTTGTAAAGATCCCATCCGACAGGCTGCCCCGCGGCGCCAAGAACGTCGTGGATCTGCCAGTTGTAATTGCCCCCGCCGAGCCACGCAAAATTTCCATCGATGGTCATTGTCCCCGGCGAGTTTCCCGGACTTCCGGTCCCGCCGGCGAGGATGACCGTATTTCCGACCGTTCCCGAACCCGACAGCACGCCACCGGCTTGGACGGATGTCAGGGTGCTCGAGGAAATGTCCCCCGAGACCACCAGGTTGCCTTCGGCCACGGTTGTGATGCCCGTGTAGCTGTGGATGCCCGCGCCGATCACCAATTTGCTCGTGGCGCTATCCTGCGTCACACCGGTGACATTCGCGCCGATGAGCCCGGAGACCGTATTGGTCGCGGTGCCGGATCCGTTGTTCACGATACTCCCGAGCTGATTGAGCGGCCCCGATATGACGATCGATCCGCCGGATTCTGCTTTGATAGAAACGTCACCCGTTCCCGACACCGCGCTGCCCACTTGAAGATTATAGGCTGATGAATTTTGCCAGCTTTGATCGCCCGACAACACAAGCGATACCGATGATTGCAATGCCGAATTGCCACTGATCCCGGCAGCCGCCGTAATCCCGCCGGTTTGCAGATAAATGGAGCCGCTGTTCGTGCC
The DNA here is from genome assembly GCA_018883245.1 of Chthoniobacterales bacterium. Taxonomy (NCBI): domain Bacteria; kingdom Pseudomonadati; phylum Verrucomicrobiota; class Spartobacteria; order Chthoniobacterales; species Chthoniobacterales bacterium. The sequence continues at coordinate 145,029 of VEQL01000003.1, read as the reverse complement.
GGCCAAACTCACCATACCGTCCTGCAGGACCAGGCCGCGCGCCAACTGCGAGCCCGAGACAGTCACGGTTGCCGAATTGTTGGTTCCCGAGGAAATTACCAGCTGATCGAGTCCCTTGGTTATGGATTCCGCCGTGCCACTGATGCCCGGAGGCGAGGTATTCCAATTGGCTGCGAGCCCGTTCCACAGACCTGCATTGGTCGATCCCGCATTCCAGTAAAGTGTGTCATACGGCGCAGCAATCCAAGACAGCCCGTAAGACTCGGATGTGACACCCGGGGTCTGGTCGAAAACCATTCCGTCAAACGTGACACGCAATCCGTAGGTTTTGCCGCCCGACAGATCGAGGCGCAGATACTCCGAATTGTTGTAGAGGGTCGCCGATCTCCCGACCAGCGCGCTCAAAGAACCCCCGGACACCTCCCAGACTTCAAGATTGAGGTCGGCAAAGCTGAGATTGCCGCCGAGGTTTGTGTCCATATCGAACGCACGACCGGCAAACCAATTAAGCGAGACGGTCAACTCGACATCCTGCGAAAAAGCCGCACCAAACTGGTAGTCGTTCGTTCCATGAAGGCCGACCGAGCCGAAATCCCATCCAGCGTCGGCAATCACTCCGCCACCCGATCCGCCGATATCCCGCGTGCCGAAGAAATAGGCATCGGACGAACGCCCGAGATCGAGGCTCCCCGCACCCGTCGCCGGATCGAGACCCATGGCGGTTGACATGGCGCCGTTTGTCCCGCGCGACTGCGCGTTGTTCCAGCCGACGGTCTCGATCGCCCCGGCCATGACCACGGATTTCACCACCCGCGAATCCTGCGCGTTGGTGATGCCAACGAGGTTCACCATCGCATCGCGATTCGCCACGTCTTTGAGAACCGCGATACCGCCTGCGACCACCGGTGCGGCAAAGCTCGTGCCGTCCATGTTGTAAAAATAAAGATTCGTCGGCGGCGGTTGCTGCACCAGAGACGGCGCCCCCGCTCCGATTCCGCCCGAGTCTCCGAGATACGCGGCAAGGTAAAGAACTTCGCCCGGGGCGGAGACATCCACTCCGACGCGCGCGTCCACGACCGTCAGGCCCGTGACCGGATTGTAGAAATCGTCAAGCCCGCGCGAACTGAATGCCGAAGGCACGAGAAAATTCGGGCTGCCAACCGAGCCAACGCCGATGTTGTTGAACCCGGATGCCGGCCAACCGACGGGTGACACGTCCGAATTCCCCGCGGAGACAACAAAGCTCGTGTTCGGGTTTTGCGCCGCAAGGCCGTCCAATGCGAGGGCTTCGAGGGATTCCGCCGAGGGATCATATCCGCCCCAACTGCTGTTGATGACGTCTGCCCGCACGGAACCACCGGTTCCGGTGAAAAGAGCTTTGTAAGCGGTGACTACCGACCCGTAGCTGGTTTCGAATGATCCCACATTGTTCGTGGAAAAATCCGTGGCAATGCCCGCCGAGACAACCGACGCCTGCGGAGCCATGCCGAGGCCGGTAAAGGTGTAGCCGCTGCCATTGTAGCCGCTTCCCGCAAGAACGTGCCCGACCATGGTCGCGTGGAAGTCGTATTCGTTGAGCGCATTCGTGTTTTGGAATGCGGCAAAGCCGTTGGTCGAACCGGGCGGGCGGATGAAGACCTCGTGCCCGGGCCAGATCAAACCGGCCTCGATGTTGGCGATTACGGTGCTCGACCCGAAAAATCCGGCGTTCGCGAATGGACGCCAACCGACCACATCGTTGGCGAAAACAACCCACTCCGCTTGGCCACCGACGATCGGCGCGGCATAGAAGGCATTAGTCGCCGGCTGCGAGCGACCGGGCGCAACGGGAACAACCGTAATAAGAAGCGCCGCAAGCCAACGTCGGGGCGCATGGAACATGCGCCCAAATAAAGATGCAGAAAGTCCGCCGGTCAAGGGAGCGTCCCGCAGCACCCGGCGCAAGACGTCTATCCCAACAGGGCGCGCGATTCGCGCACGGCAGCGGCAATGTCGTCCGCCTGCAACCAACCCGAAACAATGACCACGCGTTGCGCGCCGGCGGCGGCTACGTCCCCCAAGTTCGACAACTTGATGCCCCCGATACAGAAGACGGGAATCGAGACTTTTTCGTGCGTCGCGGCAATTTCGCCAAGACCGATGGCCGGACGTCCGGGTTTGGTCGGCGTTGCGAAAAGCGGGCCGAACCCGATGTAGTCGGCACCCTCGCCCGCAGCGGCACAAGCTTGGGTGATGCTGTGGGTCGATTTTCCCACAATCACCGGTCGACCTGCGGCTGCACGGGCGTCCTCCACCGCCATGTCATCCTGTCCGACATGCACACCCTCGGCCGGCACTTCGCGCAGCAACTCCGGATAGTCGTTGATGATTAGCGGAACGCCTGCCGCGGCCGTGATGCGATGAATGGCGACCGCCAGGCGCGCCACCTCGCCTACCGCGAGTTCTTTCGCTCGCAACTGAAGGACATCGACACCGCCGACGATGAGCTTCTCCGCGACTACGGCAGCTTGGTCTGCGGCAACATATCCCAGATCGACGATCCCGTAGAGACGGGCCGCGGCCAGCGGTTTCACTTTTTGCGCTTGGACCGCTGGGCCAGCATTTTTTCAACGAAGCCCGTGTCGTATTTTCCGGCGATGAAATCCTTGTGCCGCATGATCTCCTGCTGGAATGGAATCGTGGTCTTGATGCCGGTGATCATGTATTCGCCCAAGGCGCGCTCCATGCGCGAGATGGCCTGGTCGCGGGTCGAGGCATGGACGATAAGCTTGGCGATCATGGAATCGTAGTTGGGCGGTATGGGGTAACCCGCGTAGGCGTGCGAGTCGATGCGCACACCCCGTCCGCCCGGCGCGTAGTAGAGTTCGATCGTTCCGGGCGAAGGCATGAAATTATTCTCCGGGTCTTCGGCGTTGATGCGGCATTCGATGGAATGGTGGCGCGGCGTGGCATGCAGCACGTGATGCGATAGGGGATCGCCGGACGCGATCTGCAGTTGCTGCTTCACCAAGTCCACGCCGTAAACCTCCTCGGTGATCGGGTGCTCGACCTGGATGCGCGTGTTCATCTCCATGAAATAGAAGTTCCCTTCGTCATCTACGAGGTATTCGATCGTCCCGGCGTTTTCGTAGCCGACGGCCTCGACGAGACGCAACGAGGCGTCACCCATCTTTTTGCGCAGCTCTTTGGTCATGAGCGGCGACGGGCACTCCTCGATGATCTTCTGGTTTCGGCGCTGCACGGAGCAATCGCGTTCGCCGAGATGCACGGCATTGCCCTTGCCGTCGGCGACCACTTGGAATTCGATGTGGTGCGGGTTCTGGACGAATTTCTCGATGTAAACCGCCGGGTTGCCGAAGGCCTTCTCCGCCTCGGTGCGCGCGCTGTGGTAGCCCTTGACCAGCGTGACTTCGTTGTGGGCCACGCGCATGCCGCGACCGCCACCGCCGGCCACCGCCTTGATCATCACCGGAAAACCGATCTTTCGCGCCACGCGCAGGGCCTCGCCCTCGCTTTCGATGATCCCATCGCTGCCGGGCGTGACCGGCACGCCGGCTTTGACCGCCTGCTGGCGCGCCATGTTTTTGTCGCCCATGAGCCGGATCGCCTCGGGCGACGGCCCGACAAACTTGATATTGCAGCTGGCGCAAACCTCGGCGAAATGCGCGTTTTCCGCGAGGAAACCGTAGCCCGGGTGGATGGCATCGGCGTCGGCGATCTCGGCCGCGCTGATGATGCGGTCGATTTTGAGGTAGCTCTGATGGCTGGGCGCGGGACCGATGCAGACCGCCTCGTCCGCGAGCTGCACATGCAGCGACTGGACGTCAGCCTCGGAATAAACCGCAATGCTGCGGATGCCCAATTCTTTGCATGCACGAATGATGCGAAGCGCGATTTCGCCGCGGTTCGCGATGAGGAGACGCTTGATCATTGCAGGACGGACCGGCGCAAGGGGCCGGTTATTTGAGGCGGAACAACGCCTGGCCGAACTGCACCGGTTGTCCGTTCTCGGCCGCGACTTCGGTAATGACCCCGGCCTGCTCGGCCTTGATCTCGTTCATCACTTTCATGGCCTCGATGATGCAGACCACGGTGTCGGGAGTGACTTCCTGGCCGACCGTGACGAACGGGGGCGACTCCGGCGAAGGCGCAAGGTAGAAGGTGCCGACCATGGGCGAGACAATCTCTTTGCCGGCCGGCGCGGATTTCGTTTCCGCCGCAGGCGCGGACGAACCCGGCGCGGAGGCTGCTGCGGGGACAGCGACCGGAGCGGCCGCGTAGGCAACGCCAGGGGCGAAGCCGGACTCCTTGGCCAGCGAGATACGGAATCCGTCCTTTTCCATCTCGAAGGCCGTGAGGCCGTTTTTGTTCATCAGATCGATGAGTGTCTTGATTTCTTTGATATCCACGATGGGCTCCTTCCTTTTCATGGGATTTGGGAGGATGGGTCCGCGCCGTTTTCGAGTCAAGACCTCGGCGCCGCGGGTTGCTGCTGGCTCAGGCAATGCACGGTGCCGAGACCGACGATGATATCCCGGCAATCCACGGGGACGACTTTGCGTCCGGGAAAAACCGGGGCAAGAATCGCGGCCGCCTCGTCATCACGCGGATCGCGGAAAGACGGCATGAGCACGCCGCCGTTGAGCACGAGGAAATTCGCGTAGCTGGCCGGCAGGCGCTGCCCCTCGTAGTCGAGCCGGTTGGCCGGCATCGGCAGCGTGACGATTTCCAGCGGATCGCCATCCTCGTCGCGCAACTGCCGCAGCGCGCGCAGGTTTTCGCCGAGAATCTCATGATTGGCATCGGCGGGGTTGTCCTCGACCACGGTGACAACGCGCGACTTGCCGGCGAATCGCGTGAGGTCGTCGATGTGTCCGTCCGTGTCGTCGCCCTCGATGCCGTCTCCGAGCCAGAGGATGTTGCGGACGCCGAGCCACCCGCGCAGGTTGTCTTCGACCTGCTGCGGCGTCATGGAAGGATTGCGGTTCGGATTGAGCAGGCAACTGCGCGTGGTCAGCAACGAACCCGAGCCATTGACCTCGATCGAACCGCCCTCCAGCACCATCGGGTTGGTGAAACAGCGCAGGCCTAGAAGGCGCGCGACCGAAGAGGGCACCTTGCGATCGCGCTCCGTCCCGCCGTATTTCCCGCCCCAGGCGTTGAAATCGAAATCCGCCACCGCGACCTCGCCCGTCGCATCGTTGACGAGAAAAATCGGACCATGGTCGCGGCACCACGGCTCGTCGGTCGGGATACGGAAATACTCCACCCGGTCGTTCGGCCCGACATTCCGGCGCGCGATGGCCTCCTCGCCGTCATCGCGCACATTGACCCGCACCGGTTCGAACTCCGCCGCGGCGCGGATCAGCGCGCCCATCGCCGCGGGGATCGGTGCGTAGGCGCCCGGAAAACTGATTCCGTCCGGGCGCGGCCAGGAAAACCACACGGCTTCTTGCGGCTCCCACTCCGCGGGCATGCGGAATCCCTCTTCGGCTGGCATCGGCATGGCCGCTACTTTTCCGACCGCGCGGCAAAAAGCAAGCCGCGCTGGAAATGACCGCTCGTCATCCGTATGTTTGCGGCCGCGATGCCCAAGGTGTTCCTCAAGACTTACGGATGCCAGATGAACGAGCGCGACTCGGAGCAGGTCGCGCAGATGCTCGTGGCGCGCGGATACGAGGTCACCGATGATGCGAGCGACGCCGACGTCGTGCTGCTCAACACCTGCAGCGTGCGCGACATGGCCGAGCAGAAAGCGCTCGGCAAGATGGGAACGTTGCGCCGCCTGCAGAAAAAGCGCCCGCACACGGTCTTCGGGTTTCTCGGCTGCATGGCCCAGAGCCGCGGCTCGTCTTTGCTTTCCGAAATCCCCCACCTCGACCTTGTCGTCGGCACGCAGAAATTCCACCGCGTGGCCGACCATGTGGACGCGATCCTGCGCCGCAAGATGGCGCATGACAGCGCGATCGACGACCCGCGCTTTTCCATCGTCGATACGGACGAGGAGGCAGGCTCGCAGGAAACGATCCGGGATCATGCGTCCGTCCCGGCCAGCGCTTTTGTTTCCATCATGCAGGGCTGCAACATGCGCTGCACATTCTGCATCGTGCCCGACACCCGCGGGGCCGAGCGGAGCCGGCGGATTGGAAGCATCGTCGGCGAAGTGCGCGAAATCGCGGGGCGCGGATGCAAGGAAGTCACTCTGCTGGGACAGATCGTGAATCTTTACGGACGCCACGAATTCCCGAAGGTCGGCGGGCACAGCCCGTTCGTCCAGTTGCTGGAGGCGGTGCACGAGGTGGAGGGGCTCGAGCGTCTGCGCTTCACCTCCCCCCACCCAATCGGATTCCGCGAAGACCTCATCGAGTGTTTCGCGCGTCTGCCCAAGCTCGCGGAGCACGTGCATCTGCCGTTGCAATCGGGTTCGGACAGGATCCTCAAAGCCATGCACCGCGGTTACACGGCGGACAAGTTCCGTGCGCTCGTGGGCAAACTCCGCGCCGCCCGCCCGGATATCGCGATCACCACGGACATCATCGTGGGCTTTCCCGGCGAGACCGACGAGGACTACTCGGCCACGCGCACGCTCGCGGACGAGATTTCCTTCGATAATGCTTTTGTCTTCCGCTACTCGCCGCGCAAAGACACGCCGGCCGCAACAATGCATGCACAGGTGCCGGAGGAGGTCAGGGAGGAGAGGAACCAAGATCTGCTTTCCGTAGTGAACCGTCACGCGCAGCAGAAGTTGCAGGACATGGTCGGGCGCACCGTCGAGGTGCTGTGCACCGGCTCCAGCCGCCACAACGATGCACGCCTCACCGGACGCACGCGGGGGAACAAGATCGCCGTTTTCGAAGGACCGGACCGCCTGGCAGGAGAGTTGGTCGATATCGACATCACCGAGACCGCGGGTTTCACCCTTTACGCGGCCAACCCGCGACCCGCGGAGCGCGGGCACGTCGCGCTGATCGCCTGAGCCATGGAAGGCCGCCGCCCGGTTGTCTGCCTCCTGGCGCAAACGCTCGGCTATCCCGAGGGCGGAGGGCATTTCTGGTGCTACTACAACTGGGCACTCGGCTTCGACGCAGCCGGGTTCCATGTCATCTGGCTCGAACCCGTAGGCGACAAATTCCGCGCGACCGACGCTCTGCATCGCGCGGTGATCGCGCTGCGCCGCCGCCTGGCGACCGAAGAAGCGCACTTCCATATCGCACTTTGCAAAGAGGACGGCGGCCCGCTGGCCGGGCTTCCGGAACTCGGGGCATTGAGCCTCCACGAATGCAAGGACCGCGCGGACCTTTTCGTCAACTTCCGCTACGGTTTCCCGGCCGCGCCGGTCGGCGCTTTCCGCCGTTCCGTTCTCGTCGATATCGACCCCGGGCTCCTGCATCACTGGGTGGACAACGGCTATTTCACCGTCGCGCCGCACGACGTTTACGTCACCGTGGGCGGCAACATCAAACCGTCCAACCCCCTTGTTCCGCAGCTCGGTTTGCGATGGGAGCAGGTGCGTCCCGCTGTGCACCTTCCCTCGTGGCCCGTGCTTCCGGCTCCCCGGGATGCCGCCTTCACCGCCATCTCCCACTGGGACGCCGCGGAATACATCACGCTGCGCGACGGCGGGTTCTATGACAACTCCAAGCGCGCGGGATTCGAACCGTTGCTGGATTTGCCGTCGCACACCCCGGCTGCGCTCGAGCTGGCGCTGTGCTTCGGACGCGACAACGCGACCGAGACCGAACGTCTGCGCTCGCTGGGATGGCGCGTCGTCCACAGCCACGATGTTTCTTCCACTCCGGGCGACTATCGCCGCTACATCCAAGGGAGCGCGGGAGAGTTCGGCGTGGCCAAACCCGGCTACGTCAAAATGGACACGGGGTGGATCAGCGACCGCACCGTCTGCTACCTCGCGAGCGGAAGACCCTGCGTCGTGCAGGACACCGGTCCCGTCGGACTGCCCACAGGCGACGGCCTTTTGCGCTTCACCGACACGCGCGGGGCGGCATGCGCGCTGGAACGCATCGCCGAAGCCCCTGCGCACCACGCAGCCTCGGCGCGGCAGATGGCCGAGGAATATTTCAGCGCGGAAAAACTCGCGCGGCGCGTGGCGGAACTGGCGCTCTGAAACTCAGGCCACCGGCACCGACGCCGGCGAGTGCGGTTGGAGAGGTTCAAGATCGAGCGTCGAGAGCAGGTCGAGATCCTCGTTTTCGTCCGGGTTGGGCGTGGTAAGCAGCTTGTCCCCGTAGAAAAACGAATTCGCACCGGCGAAGAAGCAGAGCGCTTGACCTTCCTTGCTCATCGAAGTGCGCCCGGCGGAAAGCCGGATTTTCGAGTGAGGCAAAGCGATTCGCGCGGTGGCGATGATCCGCACAAGTTCGAAAATTTTCACCGGCTGCGCATCCTCGAGCGGCGTGCCTTCCACGGGCACGAGGCAATTGATGGGGACGCTTTCCGGCGGCGGATCGAAATTGGCCAGAACCTCGAGCATGCGCAGGCGATCGTCCACCGTTTCACCCATGCCCAGAATGCCACCGCAGCAGACCGACATCCCCGCGCGCTGCACGGCGGAGATGGTGTTGAGGCGGTCCTGGAATGTGTGGGTGGAGACGATTTTCCGGTAATGCTCCGGCGAGGTGTCGATGTTGTGGTTGTAGGCCGTGACGCCGGCTTCCTTGAGTTTTTTCGCCTCGGCGTCGTTGAGTTGTCCCAGCGTCACGCAGACCTCCATGCCCAGCTTGCTGACTTCGCGGATGGTATCGAGCACGGACTCGAACCGGCGGTCACCCTCGCGCACACCCTTCCACGCCGCGCCCATGCAGAACCGCGTGGCGCCGTTTTCCCTCGCCGCGCGCGCATGGGGCAGAATCTCCTCGGTGGACATCAGCGGTTGCGGTTTCACCCCGGTATCGTGATGCGCGCTTTGCGAGCAGTAGCCGCAGTCCTCGCTGCACGCGCCGGTCTTGATGCTCAGCAAAGTGCAGAGCTGCACTTCCTGCCCGGGCCAATGCTTTTTGTGGATCCGCCGCGCTTCCTCGATCAGCTCGAAAAACGGACGGTCGTAAATTTGCCGCAAACGGTCGAACGTCATTTTCACCGGGTGCGAGCGTAAATCCGTGCCGACCCAAGTCAAACGCATTGCACACCCTCGCCGCGCAGCCAGCCGATACACTGCGCATGCCGGTCCGGATGGTAATGGAAGGCGCGCAGTCCCTCGGCACGGGCGGCGGCGACATTCGGTTCGAGGTCGTCGAGATAGACGGTTGTCTCCGGCCGCACGCCGAATTGCCGGATCGCCTCACGGAATATCCCGGCCTCGGGTTTGAGCATCCCGGCCCGATAGGAAAAAACACCGTCGCGGAAGCGGCCGAAGACCGGATACCGCTCCACGATGAAGTCGTGCTGCAGGCAGTTGGTGTTCGAAAGAAGATAAAGCGGGTAATCGTCCGACAGTTGCGCGACCGTCTTCCACATCGGCTCGTTCGGCTCGAAAATGTCCTGCCATGCCGCCGTCAGCTCCGCCGCGGAAACACTGTGCGAGAACAAGCCCGCGAGCCGCCCGAGAAATTCGGTCCGTGCAACCTCGCCACGTTCGTATCGCTTCGCCAACTCTTCGACGGCGGCGGGGTCCGGCATCATCGCCCCCCGCGCGCGGAGACTCTCCCAGGCGCGCCCGTAATCGAAGCGCAGGAGCACATTGCCGATGTCAAAAATGAAAGCTTCCGGTTTCAACGGTTGAAATGATCGAAACCCCGGGCATGTCCGAGCCCCTCGGCAACGCCGCGAGGAGCGAGTTCTCCGATGCGGGTCAGACGCAGCCGCGGAAATTTCCGCCTCCAAGCTGTGGCCAGGCGCGACGCCACATTGGGCGCAACGGCGAAAAGCAGTTCGAAGTCCTCGCCTTCGCCGAGCGCTCGGCGCAGCGAAGCGCCGCGCCGGCGCGGAACAAGGCCGGGATCGACGCGGAATCCCGTGCCGCTGGCGCAAGCCAACCGCGGCAAATCAGCGGCCAGCCCGTCGCTCAAATCCATCATGGCCCGCACCCGGAAATGGCGCACAAGCCACCGGGCCTGCTCGAGCCGCGGGACAAAACGCAAGTGCCAGCCCGATTCCAGCGAGCCACCCAGCGCGCCGCTGACAAAAAGAACATCGCCGGGCTTTCCGCCGCCGCGGGTGACAAAATCGCGCGGCGCAACCTCCCCCGCCATCGCCACGCTCAGCACAGCCGGACCATCGGTCGAGGCAAGTTCACCACCCACGACGGAGAATCCGAACCGCTTCGCGGCTTTCTGCATGCCGCGATAAAAGTCGTCCACCCAGCGGCCGCCGTGCGCGGGACGAAGGACGCACGTCACCACCGCCCAGCGCGGTTCGCCGCCGCAGGACGCGATGTCGCTCACCGCGCGGCAAGCGGCCTTCCAGCCGACCGCGCGGGGATCATCCGAAGCACGGAAATGCCGCCGCTCGACCACGCAGTCGGTCTTGAGCAGAAGCAACCTTGCGCCCGCGGACGTGCGCACCGCCGCGCAGTCGTCCCCGATTCCCGCCACAAGGCGCGGATCTTTGACGCCGACAAATCGTGCGATGCGCGCAACGAGTGCGTCTTCACCGGAAAGACGGGCGGATTTCATGCCAGGAGCAAAATAGCCGAGACCGAGATCGCGTTGAACACGGCATGCATGATCATCGGGACGAGCAGGGATCCGGATTTTTCGTAGGCGAGGACAAGACACAGGGCCAAGGTGCAAAGCGCCGGGACGGAGGGAGCATGCCCGTGCAACGCGGCAAAAAGAAGACTCGTGAGCAGGGCCGACACGAAGGCCCCGCCGAATTTTTTGCCGACGGGATAAAGGAAACCGCGGAAAATGATTTCCTCCGCGACCGGGGCGACGACGACGGCCATGAGAAGGACGGCCCACCGGTCGCGCGGCGACTGCGATTCCTGGAGGAAACGCACGACATCCTGCATGCTCGGATCGCCTCCGGAAACGCCGTAAACCATGGACTGAACGAGCATCAGGACGGGGTATGCGGCCACAAGCGCGAGCAGGGCCTGCCCGAGGGCGCGGAAAAAGGGGCTGGTTGCGAGTCCGAACACACGCATCGGGGAGAGGTCGCGGTAAATGAAACCGCCGAGCAAAAACAAAACGACGGCGCCGTAAACCAGCGCCCCGGTGACCAGAGAACGGAATTCGATGCTCCGCTCCCCGCTCGAAAGCAACGCATCACGCCCGAGGGACACGAGCCATGCGCCGAGCAGAATCGCAACCGCCGCATCGCTCCAACGCACCCAATCCGTGCCGACCAACCCGCGCCGCAGGACAAAAACCTCGCGTGCGAGCGGCAGGTAAAAACGCAGGCCGGCCGCGGTGAGCAGCACAAGCCCGGCAACCGCCGCCCAGGTGCCGGCGTTGCTCACCACGCGTAGAACTCGGGCAGCAGATAGGCGCGCCCGGGCTGGAGACGGAAGGCGGGGGCGGGTCCGACATTGAGCTGAAGGCGCGACTGCGCGCTTGCCCCGAGCAGATGCAGCAGACGCGAGAAATTGAGCGAAGGTTCGTAGCGGATCACCTCGGCCTCCGGCACCTTGGCAAGTTTCCGGGCCTTGTCGAAAGCATCCTCGATATAGCCGAGCTGATCGACCAACCCCGCCTGCTGCGCGTCTTTGCCCGTGAGAATGCGGCCGTCCGCAATCCCTTCGCGCAATTTGCCCGCATCCAGATCCCGCGACTGCGCAACGATGCCGAGGAACCGCTCGTAAACCTGCTTCACCATGCCCTCGATGTAAGCTTTCTCCTCCGGCGTCATCGGCCGCGCCCCGCTGAGCATGTCCTTGAACTTGCCGCTTTTGAAAACCACCTCGTCGAGCCCGACCTTGTCGAAGAGCCCCTCGTAATTGAGCGACTGGATGATGACGCCGATGCTTCCGGTGAAGGTTGTGTCGTTGGCCACGATCCAGTCGGCGGCGCACGCGATGTAGTAGGCGCCGGACGCGGCGAGCGAGGACATCGCCACCACCACGGGCTTCTCTTTCTGCACCTTGAGGACCTCGTTGTAGATGATGTCGGAAGCTGTGACCTCCCCGCCGGGCGAGTCGATGGAAAGAACCACCGCTTTCACGTTGTCGTCCGCGGCCGCCACACGCAGAGCCTTCTTGATGTCGTCCACCATCGAGGTTCCCCACTCGCTCGCATCCGCCGTCTGGATGACCCCTTGAACGGGAATGACCGCGATTTTTCCCTGCGAAGGATCGCCTTCTTCCACGACCATTTCACGCAACTCCGGCGGAAACGAGTGGCTGGAGGCAATGTTTTCCGCGCCGCCCGCACCCAGGAGACCGATGAGGACGAGGTTGAAAAACATGCTCGCGCAAAGGGCGAGAAAAACCGCCAGGAGCGCACATCCGGATTTCTTCATGCCTCCAAGATTGCCGAGGTCGCGGGCCGTGACAAGCCGCCGCGCGACACTTCCCGGTGGACAAGCATCATGCGGCCGTGCATTTTGGAATTTCCTGCTGCTCACGTGGCGGAACTGGCAGACGCGTGCGTCTCAGAAGCGCATGGGGTGACCCGTGGAGGTTCGAGTCCTCTCGTGAGCATTTTTCACGATGCAAAACCCCGCCAAGGTCCGCGGAATTTTCAGTGCGATCGCCGCGCGCTACGACCTCGCCAACCACCTGCTGTCCGGCGGCCTCGATTTTTTCTGGCGCGCACGCGCGGTCCGCATCGTGTCTTCCTGGCACCCCCACCGCGTGCTCGATCTCGCGACCGGAAGCGGCGATCTGGCGCTGGCGCTGAAGAAATCGCTGCCCGATGCGCATGTCATCGGCGCCGACTTCTGCCTGCCGATGCTGAAAATCGCGGCGCGCAAAGGCGTGCAATCCCTCGTGGCGGCCGACGGCACACGCTTGCCGTTTGCCGACAATGCGTTCGATGCCGTCACCGTCGCGTTCGGACTGCGCAACATGGAATCGTGGCCCGGAGCCCTGCGCGAGATGCGGCGCGTGCTCGGACCCGGAGGGCATCTGCTGGTCCTGGATTTTTCCATGCCGCGTCCGCCGCTCGCCGCACCTTACCGCTTTTACCTCCACCGCATCCTGCCGCTGGCCGCGGGCATCATCACCGGCAACCGCGCCGGCTACGTATATCTCGGGGAGTCGATCGAGTCGTTCCCCTCCGGCGAGTCCATGCAAACGCTCGTCTCGGATTGCGGTTTCCGCGACCCCCGCTGCATCCCGCTCGCTGCGGGCGTCGTGTCGATCTACACTGCGCAAAAATGAACCCGGTTTCTTTTGTGCCGCTCTACATGGAACGCGTCTGGGGCGGGCGCGAACTGTCATCCAGACTCGGCCGCTCACTCCCCGGGGAGAGCCCGATCGGCGAGTCTTGGGAAATCGTCGATCGGGCGGAGGCGCAAAGCGCGGTGGCGGACGGTCCGCTGCGCGGGAAGACGCTGCACGAACTTTGGACGATGCGTCGCGCGGAAATCTTCGGCGAACGCCACGCTTCGGCGGGCCCGCGTTTTCCTCTGCTTTGCAAATTGCTCGATGCGCGCGACCGGCTTTCCGTGCAGGTCCATCCGCCGGCCTCGGTGGCAGCCGGTCTCGGAGGCGAACCAAAAACGGAAATGTGGTATTTTCTGGCCTGCGATGCCGGAAGCCGCATCTACGCCGGGCTTGCGCCGGGCACCACGCGCGCGGAGTTCGAGAAAAAGTTGCGTGCCGGGGACGTCGAACAATGCCTCCACATCTTGCCGACGCGCGAGGGGGACAGCATTTTCATCCCGAGCGGAAGGCTCCACGCCATCGGGGAAGGCAACATCATCGTCGAGATCCAGCAGAACAGCGATACGACTTACCGCGTGTTCGACTGGAACCGCGCGGGCCTCGACGGCAAACCACGCGAACTCCACCTCGAGGAGTCGATGGTTTCCACGGACTTCGCCGACTTCGCCCCGCCTCTCACCCATGCCGAATCGGGCACGGTGGCGGAGTGCGACCATTTCCACGTTGCGAAAAAAATCCTGTCGGGACCGGAAGAGCTCCGGCAACCGGGCGATTTTTCCATCGTGACGGTGGTCGGAGGACGCGCGGAGTGCGGTGGACGGTCGTTCGCGCCGGGCGACTTTTTCCTGCTTCCGGCCTCCGGCGCGCCGCCCGTCGCGCCCGCGGAAGGTCGCTGCGCCGTTCTGGTCACGACGATTCCTTGAGCCGCGCCAGCAATCCCCCGTGCCGGCGACGCGTGTCATTCTGCCGCACGGCCGTGGCAAACGCTTTGCGCTGACCGGCCACCACGACGAGCTTTTTCCCGCGCGTGATCCCGGTGTAAAGCAGGTTGCGCTGCAGGAGCAGAAAATGCTGCATGGCCAGCGGAATCACCACCGCCGGAAATTCCGACCCCTGGCTTTTGTGGATGCTGATCGCGTAGGCCGGCTCGATCTCGTCCAATTCGCCGAATTCGTAAACCGCACGCCGTCCGTCGAAATCCACGGCGACTTGGCGCTCTTCCGGATCGATCGAGGAAATACGTCCGATGTCGCCGTTGAAGACCTCTTTGTCGTAGTTGTTCCGCGTCTGGAGAACTTTGTCGCCCGTGCGGAATTTCGTTCCAAAGCGCTCGACTTCGGCGCGGTCTTGGCGCGGCGGATTCAGCGCGGCCTGCAGGGCGGTGTTGAGTTCGCGGATCCCGAGGCTGCCGCGGTGCATGGGGGCAAGGACTTGGACGTCGCGCACGGGATCGAGTCCGAGCCGGCGCGGGATCTCGGTGCGCGCGAGCCGGAGCACAAGCTCCGCGATTTCTTCCGGCTCTTCGCGGTGCATGAACGCGAAGTCGCCGCCTTTTTCCTCGGGATCATCGGGCATGCGCCCGTGACGCACGTCGTGTGCGACGCGGACGATGGAGCTGGCCTCGGCTTGGCGGAAAATCTCCGTCAGCCGCACCGAGGGGACCACCCCGCTGGCGAGGATGTCCGACAAAAGCGATCCCGGTCCGACGCTCGGCAACTGGTCCGGATCGCCCACGAGAATGAGCGAAGCCCGCGCGGGCAAAGCGCGGCAAAGCGAGGCCATGAGCTGCACATCGACCATCGAAAACTCGTCCACCACAACAAGGTCGGTATCGAGAGGATGTTTTGTGCCACGCTTGAAGCCGCCGGACGGAAAAACCTCGAGCAGGCGGTGGATCGTCTGCGCTTGGCAACCGGTGGACTCGCCCATCCGCTTGGCCGCGCGTCCAGTCGGCGCGCAGAGCTGGAACCTCACTTTTTTGGCGGCGAGAATTTTCAGGAGGCTGTCGAGCAGTGTTGTTTTGCCGACACCCGGGCCTCCGGTGACCACGCACACACGGGAGCCGAGCGCACGGCGGAGGGCTTCGACCTGACTGGGCGAAAGGGTCTTCCCGGTTTTTTCCTGCACCCAGACGAGCGCTTTGTCGAAATCGATCTGCGGATAGTTCGCCGGAGCTGCCCCGAGCCTTCGCATGGCTCCGGCCACCACGACCTCCGCGGCGTGCAAAGCCGGCAGGAACACCATGGACTCCCCGGCGATCTTTTCAGCGACCAGTTGCTCGTCAGCGATCTCGCGTTCGAGAGCGCCGGCCACCACGCTTTCATCCACCCCGAGAAGTTCCGCGGCGGCGGAAAGGAGCAACCTTTCCGGCAATGCCGTATGCCCCTCGCCGGTGGCCTCGGACAAAACATGCTGCAAACCGCCGCGCGCGCGCAGGATGGAATCATGGCCGAAGCCGAGCTTCGCACCCACGGCGTCAGCCGACTTGAAACCGATGCCCGGAATGTCGCGCGCGAGCAGGTAGGGATTGGCGCGCACCCGCGCGATGGCCTCCTCGCCGTAAAGTTTGTAAACGCGCAACGCACGGCTCGTGCTGATGCCGTGGCCGTGGAGAAAAACCATGATGTCGCGCACTACCTTCTGCTCGGCCCATGCCGCTTTGATCTGCTGCCGCCGCCCCGCGCCGATGCCTTCGACATCCTGCAGCCGCGCCGAGGCGTTCTCGATGATGTTGAAAATTTCGGTCCCGAATTTTGCCACCATCTTTTTCGCGTAAACCGGACCGATCCCGCGGATCAGCCCGCTGCCGAGGTATTTCTCGATGCCTTCGAGCGAGTTCGGAGGCTGGCAACGGATGGTCGCCGCGCGCAGTTGCATGCCATGGTCGCGATTCCGCTCCCAATGCCCCTCGGCGGTGATCCATTCACCCGGGGAAACGGCGGCTACCGCCCCGACCACCGGCACCAGACCGCGCCGTCCCTTGACTTTCACCTTGAGCACCGCAAACCCGGTATCCTCGTTGTGGAAAGTCACGCGCTCGACCAGGCCGGACAGCCCGTCGGCGGGTTCTCGCGAGTGGGTAGGCACGCCTTATCCTGCCAGCGCCATGCCGCATCGGCAATATGGGGGCGGCTTTTCCTTGCCAGAGGCCGGAAGATGGCGGTATTTTGGCCAGTCTTCTCGATTTTCATGAAAGCCGGTCTCCATCCTGATTACGCCGAAACCACGATCACCTGCACCTGCGGGGCGGTTTATCACACCCGCTCCACCCGCAAGAACATCAAGATCGGCATTTGCGCGGCTTGCCATCCGTTCTTCACCGGCGAGCAGAAATTCATCGACACCGCCGGCCGCGTGGAAAAATTCTCGCGGCGCTACGGTTCGGTGAAAGCCGCCCGCGTCAAAAAGGCTTAGCTGGTATCCGCCTGACACGGTGATCGCGCCGCACCGCGGCCGGTCGCCGTTTTTCTTTCCATGGATCTCGCCCCGCTCATCGTCAAAAAACGCGAGCGCCTGGCCGAGTTGGAGAAATTGGTCCATTCCGACGACTTCTACACCAACCCCGCCAAGGCGCGCGACGTGATGCGCGAGCACGCGCGGCTCAAGGAACTGGCCGCGGCGGATGATGAAGCGGCACGCCTGCGCACTCAGCTGGTGGAAAACGCGGAAATCGCCGCAGGGACCGACGCCGAAATGGCGGAGATGGCCGCGGTGGAAATCCCGCAGATGAAAGATCGCATCGCCTCGCTCGAGCGCGAGATCCAGTTCGCCCTCCTGCCGCCAGACGAAAGCGAGGAACGCAACGCCATCGTCGAGATACGCGCCGGCACGGGCGGTGACGAAGCCGCGCTTTTCGCCGCGGACCTTTACCGCATGTATCAGCGCTACGCGGAGTCGCACGGCCTGCGCGTCGAACCGGTCGACTCCAGCCCGTCCGGCCTCGGCGGGTTCAAGGAAGTCATCTTCAAAGTGACGGGCGAGTCGGTGTTCCGCCGCCTGCGCTATGAAAGCGGGGTGCACCGCGTCCAGCGCGTTCCGGCCACGGAGGCGCAGGGCCGCATCCACACCTCCACCGCGACGGTCGCCGTGCTTCCGGAGGCGCAGGAGGTCGATATCGAGCTGCGCCCACAAGATTTGCGCATCGAAGTTTGCCGGTCCGGGGGACCCGGAGGACAGGGGGTCAACACCACCGACTCCGCGGTGCAAATCCTACACATTCCGACTGGAAAAATCGTCCGCTGCCAGGACGGGCGTTCGCAGCAAAAAAACAAGGCCGCAGCGCTGGAGATCCTGCGCACCCGGCTGCTCGAGGACAAACGCAACGAGGAGGAAGCGAAATATTCGGCCCACCGCCGCAGTCTCATCGGACGCGCGGGACGGGAAGAAAAGATCCGCACCTACAATTACCCGCAGAACCGCGTCACCGACCACCGCATCGGCCTCACGCTTTACAGCCTCGACCGTTTCGTCGGAGGCGACTTGGACGAGATGGTCGGCGCCTTGCAACAGCAGGACATGCAGGACCGCCTGACCGAGGCCGGGCTCGCATGAAAACGGCAGCCGTGCTTCTTGGAATGAAGCATTCTCCGGCGACAAATCGCCATGCCTGACACCCTTCCACTTTTGGAAGTCCTCCGCGGCGCGGAGTCCTATCTCGCGGGTCGAGGCGTCGAGAGCCCCCGCCTCAACGCCGAGCACTTGCTTGCCCATGTGCTCGGCCTGAAGCGCATGGAGCTTTACCTCCAATTCGACCGGCCGCTTGGCGAGGCGGAACGCGCGCCGCTCCGCGAGATGATCAAGCGCCGCGGCGCGCGCGAGCCGCTCCAACACATCCTCGGCACGGTGGAATTCCACGGCCGGACATTTTTGTGCGACAAACGCGCCCTGGTTCCCCGCCCCGAGACCGAGCAGCTCGTCGAGATCGCCCTGCGGATCGCCAAAGATCGCGGTGCACGCAAAGTTCTCGATGTCGGCACCGGCAGCGGCGTCATTGCGATCACCATGGCTTTGGAGATTCCGGATGCCGACGTGCGCGCAACCGACATCTCCGCCGAGGCTCTCTCCCTCGCAGCGGAGAATGCCGCAAGGCACGGTGTTTCCGCACGCGTGGTTTTCTCCGCGGCCGACCTGCTGCCGGACGAAGACACCGCGCCCGACCTTGTTGTCGCCAACCTTCCCTACATTCCGTCAGCCGAAATCGCCGCTCTCCCGGGTGAGGTCCGCCATGACCCGGTAACAGCCTTGGACGGTGGCGCCGACGGCTTGGATATCATCCGGCGACTGGTCGATGCGGCCGGGCAGCGCCTTTCGCCGGGCGGGGCGATTCTGATGGAAATCGGTGCGGGACAAGCCGATGCAGTGGGCGCCTTGATGAACCAGCGCAAATTGCGCGACATTTCCGTGCAGACGGATTATCAAAACATCCCGCGCTTCGCGCTCGGCTTCCATGGATAAAATTCTCGTTCACGGCGGGCACAAACTCCGCGGCTCGGTGCGCGTGAGCGGATCGAAAAATTCCTCCCTCCCGATCCTTGCAGCGGCACTCCTCACCCGCGAACGCTGCGTCATCCGCGGCGTGCCCGACCTCAGCGACATCCACTACATGCTCACCATCCTCAGCCACCTCGGCTGTGAAGTGGAACGGGCCAGCGGGACCGTCAGCATCAAGGCGGAGAAAATCCGCACCGAGGCGCCTTACGAGCTGGTCCGGAAAATGCGCGCCTCGGTCTGTGTGCTCGGCCCGCTCCTCGGACGCGAACACGAGGCCTGCGTGTCGCTGCCCGGAGGATGTGTCATAGGCGACCGCCCCATCGACCTTCACTTGCGCGGATTCGAGGCGCTCGGCTCGGCCGTGCGCGTGCAGGGCGGCAACGTCAAACTTTTTGCCCCCGCACTGCGCGGCAACGGAGTCAACATGCGCGGCACCCACGGCACCACGGTGCTGGGCACGGACAACGTGATGATGGCCGCGGTGCTAGCCGACGGCGTCACGGAAATCCACGACGCCGCCGAGGAACCCGAAGTCGTCGATCTGGCCAATTTCCTCGTTTCCATGGGCGCGAAAATCAGCGGCGCCGGAACGCGCCACATCACGATCGAAGGCGTGAAGGAACTGCACGGCACGGATTACACGGTGATTCCCGACCGCATCGAGGCCGGCACCATGTTGGTGGCAGGGGCCATCGCGGCCGAGGAACTCACCGTGAACAATGTCCGCCCGGACCATCTCGACGCGGTGATCGAACCCCTGCGCGGCGCCGGTTTCCACGTCGAGACTACGCAAAGATCCGCCACCATCCGTCCGAACGGCGCGGTCAAGCCGCTGCACCTCGAGACCAGCCCCTACCCCGGCTTCCCGACCGACATGCAGGCCCAAATGTGCGCCCTCCTCGTCCGCGCGCCCGGCGTGAGCGTGGTGACGGACCACGTCTTTCCGCAGCGCTTCATGCACGTGGCCGAACTTTCCCGCATGGGGGCGCAGATAAAACTCCAGCACCCGACCGCTGTCATCTCCGGCAACGGGAAACTCAGCGGCGCCCCCGTGATGGCCAGCGACCTGCGCGCGTCGGCCGCCCTTCTGCTGGCCGGCCTGGCTGCGGAGGGCATCACCGAAATCAACCGCGTTTACCACATCGACCGCGGCTATGAGCACATCGACGAAAAACTCAACGATGTCGGGGCACGGATTGAACGCGTTGTCGCCTGAATCGTCGAACGTCGCATCCATGAGCGCACCCGAACGCGAATTCGCCAGCCACGCGCCGGGCTTCTGGCCGGGCACACCCGCAGCCGAGTGGAACGACTGGCGCTGGCAGTTGCGCAACCGCGTAATGACGCTCGACCAGGCGGACAAGCACCTGCGCCTCACCCCGGCCGAGCGCGAAGGATTGCTGCTCACCTCGCACAAGCTGGCTTTCGCCGTCACCCCTCACTACTTCAACCTGATCGAGCCTGACAACCCGGACTGCCCGATACGCCGCCAGGTCATCCCTCTGCCGGGCGAGGCCACGGTGAAGCCGGGCGAAATGGCCGACCCCTGCGGGGAGGACTCCCACATGCCGGTGCCGGGCTTGGTGCACCGCTATCCCGACCGCGTGCTGTTCCTCGTCACCAGCCGCTGTGCCAGCTATTGCCGCTATTGCACGCGAAGCCGCGTGGTCAGCGGCGCCTCTGGTCAGGATTTGGACACCGATTTCGAGCAGGCCTTCGACTATCTGGGAAAACACACCGAAGTCCGCGACGTCCTCCTTTCCGGAGGCGACGCGCTTTTGCTCTCGGACGACAAGCTCCGGAAAATTCTTTCACGACTGCGCGCCATCCCGCATATCGAATTCCTCCGCATCGGCTCGCGCGTCCCGATCTTCCTCCCCCAGCGAATCACGCCGGAACTGTGCGCGATGCTCCGGGAATTCCACCCGCTGTGGATGAGCGTGCACGTCAACCACCCGCGCGAACTGACCAGCGAGGTGCGCGACGCGCTCGGACGCCTCGCCGACGCCGGCATCCCTCTCGGCAACCAGAGTGTTCTGCTCGCCGGGGTGAACGACGACGCCGACACGATGCGCGCGCTCATCCACAAACTCCTGCGCTGCCGCGTGCGTCCGTATTACCTTTACCAGTGCGATCTCATCCACGGCTCGGCGCACCTGCGCACCAGCGTGGCCAAAGGACTCGAGATCATGGAGGCTTTGCGCGGCCACACCACCGGCTACGCCGTGCCCCAGTTTGTCATCGACGCCCCCGGCGGCGGCGGAAAAGTGCCGGTCAGCCCCGGATACGTCCTCTATCACGACAAAGAAAAAATTGTCCTGCGCAACTACGAGGGCCGCGTCTTCGAATATCCGGAAAAACCGGGCGACACCTCGGCTGTGGTCCGCCCCGAGGCCATCCTCGAATACTGAACAGTATGGCGAACGTCATCGTCCGCCCCCGTGCGCGCGTTTTTCACGGACACGACTGGGTCCATGACAACGAGGTTCTCAAAGTCACCGGAAATCCGGAGGACGGCTCCGTGGTCGGACTGAAAGACCAGCGAGACCGCTTTGTCGGCAGCGCGATCTACAACAGCCGCTCCAAAATCCCCGCCCGCCGATTCTCGCGTCAGCGCCAAGACCTCGATGGCGATTTTTTCGCGCGCCGCATCGCAATGGCATCGGAATACCGCGACAAGCTCGGCCTCGATCCCCGAGCCCGCCGCGAAGTTTGGAGTGAAAGCGACGGACTCCCGGGAGTCATCCTCGACCGCTACGGGGATTGCGTCGTGATGCAGACGCTCACCCTCGCGATGGATCGGCGCAAAGATCTCATCGCCGATGCCCTCGAAGCAATTCTCAAGCCGACCTGCATCATCGAGCGCAACGACGCACCGGTGCGAAAAGCCGAGGGCCTCGAACTGACAACCTCGATCCTTCGCGGCAAAGCCCCCGGGCCCTTCGAGGTCCCTCTCGGCGGCATAAATTTCGGCATCGATCTCCCCGGCGGACAAAAAACCGGACTCTACCTCGACCAAGCGGACAACTATGCCCTCGTGGCACAGCTCGCCAAAGGCAAACGCGTTCTCGACTGCTTCAGCAACCAAGGCGGTTTCGCCCTTGCCTCCGCCCTGGCCGGTGCAAGCGAAGTCACGGCCCTCGATATTTCCGCCGACGCCTGCGCCACCATCGAAGCCAACGCGAAACGCAATAACGTCCGCTTGAATGTGACCGAAGCCAACGTCTTCGACTGGCTGAAAACCGCGGTGAGCCGCGGCGAAGCCTACGACCTCATCATCCTTGATCCGCCGAGTTTCACCCGCGACCGCGCGCGGTTGAACGATGCCCTCCGCGGCTACAAAGAAATCCATCTCCGTGCCGCCCAGCTCCTCGGCAACGGCGGCTTGCTTGCCACCTTCTGCTGCTCCCACCACGTCAGCGACGCCATCTTCCTCGACGTCATCCGCGATGCCATGGTCGATGCCAGGAAAACCGCCCGCCTCCGCGCGAGCTACACCCAGCGCGCCGACCACCCCGTCATCCTCGGCATCCCCGAATCCTCCTACCTCAAAGGCCACCTTCTCGAAATGGCCCCGGGGCGATAGCCCGCCTTCCCCCGCCTTGCATCACTGCCTCGCCAGTCTTGCCTCGATGAGCCGATAGGCGGCATCCGCTTTGACCGCTTCGCGTCCGGCTTTGTCATAGTCGCCATGCTCGGCGTCGTGCGCCACATTCCCCCAGGCCCTGGCCGCGTTGCTTGCCATACCTTTGAGTCGCTGCAGGGTTGTTTCATCCAACCCCTCCGCTTTTCCCGGAATGGCCAGCACCAAGGCGGCCATCACATCTGTCGCCTCGTGGGCGGCTTTGGCATCACGTGCGGCCAGGGACTCGGACAGCTTTTTCTGTTGCGCAGCAATCTCGACGCGCACCTCTGGCAAGGTCGGCGGGATGGCAATGTGTTCGTGGCTGTGGCCGTGGTCGTGGTTTTCTCCGGCGCGCAGACACAGCGCGAGCGCGAAGATGGATGTGACGATAAATACGAGGTTTTTCATGATGTTCGGGTGTTTGTCGGTTTTCCGGTGAAAGCTTGCGACACCAACCGCTCCGCTGCGCGGCGACCGTATTGCCAGAAAACAAGCGGACGCACCACCAGATCGAGCAGGGTGCTGCTGAAAAGTCCGCAAAAGATCACCACCGCCACGGGATGCAGGATTTCTTTGCCCGGCTGGTCCGCCCCGAGCAGCAGCGGGAAAAGGGCCAGACCCGCAGTGAGGGCGGTCATCAGAACCGGGACGACGCGCTCCTGAGTCCCGCGCACAATCATAGCGCGGTCGAACTTCATCCCCTCCTCCCGCATCAGGTGCAGATAGTGGGTGATCATCATAATGCCGTTGCGCGCGGCAATGCCGGTGAGCGCGATGAAACCGACGAGCGATGCCACGGAAAGCACGCCGCCGGAGAAAAACTTCACGCCGAAGACCGCACCGACAAAAGCAAGGGGGATGTTCAGCATGACTTGTGCGGCGAAAGCGGTGCTGCGGAACTGCATGTAGAGCACGAAAAACATGGCAGCCAGACTGAACGCCCCCAGCAAAAGGATGAGCCGCGAGGCACCGGCCTCGCTTTCGAACTGACCGCCATAAGTCACGAAGTATCCCTCGGGAAACACAACTTTTGCCGCCACGGCCCTTTGCGCTTCCTGCACCGTGGAAACCAGATCGCGCCCCGCGGCGTTGGCCGAGACGTAAATGCGCCGCTGCGCGTTCTCGCGGTTGATCATGTTCGGCCCCATCGCCTCCGAGACTTCGGCGACCAAACCCAGCGGAACGAGTTCACCGCTGAGTGTGTCGATCGGGATGTTGCGGATGGCGTCGAGATCCTGCCGGGCTTCATCCGTGAGCCGCAGCACAACGTCGAAGGACCGCTGGCCCTCGAGCACCTCGGTTGCTTCCACGCCCTTCAGGGCCATGCCGGTGTAAAGAGCGGCCTCGCCAGGTCGCAAACCGTAGGCGGCGCACTTGGTCCGGTCGAAACGCACGTGGACTTGCGGCACAAGGGTGACGCGTTCGATTTGGATATCGGTCAGACCGCGCACCCCGCTCACTGCATCGCGCACATCGGCGGCCAAGCGACGCAACTCCTCGAGATCATCTCCGAAAATCTTGATCGCGATCTGCGCCTGCACGCCGGAGAGCAAATGGTCGATTCGGTGCGAAATGGGCTGGCCGACACTCACTCCCACGCCGGGCAAGGCGGACAAACGTTCGCGGATGTCGGCAAGTATTTCGGATTTCGAACGATCGGACGGCTCCAACTCGAATTCGATCTCGGTAGTATTGACCTCGAGCACGTGTTCGTCGCCCTCCGCACGCCCGGTGCGACGCGCAATGGTGCGGGCCTCGGGAACTCCGGAAAGCAACTGCTCGGCGATCCGGCTGATGCGGTTGCTCTCTTCCAGTGATGTTCCGGGCGCGGACACGACAAAGGCCGTGATGCTGCCCTCGTTGAACTCCGGAAGAAATTCGCGACCCAAACTCGGCAAGGTAAACAGAGCCGCGGCGAAGAGCGCGCCAGCCGCGAGATAAACGCGCTTGGGTGCGGCAAAGCCGAGATCGAGCAACCGCGCCTCGGCGGCCTTGATGCGCCGCACCAGCCATCCGTCGCTCCTGTGTTCCATGCGTTTCATGCGCGGCAAGAGCAGCGCGCACAGCGCGGGGGTCACGGTCAACGAGACGATCAGAGAGGCCAGGATCGAGACAATGTAGGCGATGGCCAGAGGCGTGAAGATGCGGCCTTCGATGCCCTGCAGGGCAAAGAGCGGCAGGAACACAAGGACCACGAGAACGGTGGCATAGACGATGGAGTTGCGGATTTCGCGCGAGGCCGAGACGACCACGTCGAGCACGGGACGCGGCTGCGCGGCATGGCGGTTTTCGCGCAGTCGGCGGAAGACGTTTTCCACATCGACGATGGCGTCGTCGACCAGCTCGCCGATGGCCACGGCCAGACCGCCCAGAGTCATGGTATTGATGCCGAGTCCCGAGAGCTTGAACACGATGAAGGTGACCAGCAAAGAAAGCGGAATGGCCGTGAGGGTGATGGCGGTGGTGCGGAAGTTGAGGAGAAAAATGAACAAAACGATGGCCACCATGAGGCTGCCGTCGCGGAGGGCTTCCACGACATTGTGCACGGCGCGCTCGATGAAGTTGCTCTGCCGGAAGATATCCGCATGCACGCGCACTCCCTCCGGCAAACTGGCCGCAATGACTTCCAGCTCGGCTTCGATTTTTCGGGTCAATGAAACGGTGTCGGCGCCGGGCTGCTTTTGCACGGTGAGGATGACGCCGGGTTTGCCGTCGATCCCGGCATCGCCCCGCTTGTGCAGAGCCGGCCCCTCGCGAACTTCGGCCAGCTGCCCCAGTAATATCTTCGAGCCATCGGGCAAAACCTTGACCACTGTCGAGGCCAAGTCGTCCGCCGTCTCGACCCGGGCAAGATTGCGGATGAGCATTTCCGAGTGCGCGTCGGGCAGGAACCCGCCGGAGGAATTGACGTTGGATTCGTCGATGGCCGTCTGCACCTCATGGAGCGAGACGTGGTTGGCAGCCAGTTTGACCGGATCGACCAGAACCTGGTATTGCCTGACGTCACCACCCATCACCGTGACCTGAGACACGCCGGGGATGCTCATGAGCCGACGCCGCAGATCCCAGTCGGCCAAGGTGCGCAATTCCATCGGCGAGACCGCGGGGTTCTCGCTGGTCAGACCGATGGCCATGATCTGCCCCATGATCGACGACACCGGGCCGAGAAACGGCCGCGCCTCTCGCGGCAACGAGGGCGTCACTTCCGCCACTTTTTCCCCGACAATCTGGCGCGCGCGGTAAATATCCGTCTCCCAACCGAACTCGACGAAAATGAGCGACAAACCGATGCCCGACATGGAGCGCACGCGCTCGACGCCGGCAGCTCCGTTCACCGCCGTCTCGAGCGGCACGGTGACAAGAAGCTCCACCTCGTCCGGCGCAAGACCGGGCGCTTCGGTGAAAATGGTGACCGTCGGACGGTTCAGATCCGGAAACACATCGACCGGAATCCGCGTCAGCACATAGCCGCCGTAAGCCGCGAGCAGGGCGGCCACGACTACCACCAGCAGGCGGTTGCGCACGGAAAAGGCGATGAGGCGGTCGAACATGGGATCAGTGCGCGTGATCGTGACCGGCTTCTTCGGCGGGTGCCCCGCCGCCCCCGGTGTATTGCAGTTGGTAGTGGCCGTTGGTCACAACCGCATCGCCGGGCAGCACGCCCTCGACAATTTCCACGCGGTCGCCCGAGACCAGACCGGCGACCACCTCGCGCCGCTCGAAATGCAGCGGTGCGGTCTGCACATAGACGAACTTCGCTCCCAATCGGCCGAGGACGGCACGTCGCGGCACGGCCACAACGGTCTGGGGCGCGCCGGTTTCGATGAGCATGCGTCCGCGATAGTTCGGATGCAGCTTGTCTTCGGGATTCGGCACCAGCGCGTAAATGTGGAAGAACGCGCTGCCATCCGTGTGCCCGGGATCAACGCGCTGCACCTTGCCCTCGAAGCGTTCGCCCGGGAAAACGTCGAGCAAGACCACGGTCTTTTGCCCGGGCTCGACGCGCGTCAGTTCGGGCGATTGGTAAAAACTCCCGCGTGCCAGCAACTCGCGGTAATCGCCTGTCTGCATGAGCGTGGTTTCCGGAGTGAAAGGGAGGCCGATGACCGCATCCTGTTCGAATATGACCCCGTCGAGCGGGGCTTTGATTTCCTGCGGCGGACTTCCCACGGCCAACGGAGTGACACGCAAAAGCGGTTGTTCGCGCTGCACGTGATCGCCGAGCTTGGCCAGGAGCGCGGTGACGCGACCCGCAAACGGCGCCGTGATGCGCGCGTGGCGTTCGGGCGGCAGAACGAAGACGGCCGGCACTTCCAAGGTCGGCGCCAGTTCGGTGATTTCCGCTTCAACAGTCTGCAGGCCGAGATTGTCGGCCTGTTGTTGCGTCAACTCCACAGGCCCGCCCTGCACTGCGGCTCCGCCCGGTTCTTCGGGATGATCGTGGCCGGGCCCGGCATTCAGCGCTGACGCGGCGACGGCAATGATGGCGATGGTTAGGATGAGTTTCATGATTTCGTTTTCTTCCTGCGGTGCAGCGGCTTTCGCCAGGACCGCGTTCATGCTCGTCGTTGAGGACCAGAAACAGCCAGGGACGAAACTGGTTCGTTGGCTTGGCAAACTCTGCCGGTGTTGGGTGGGTGGCCATGTGGCATGGTCTGGGTTGAGAAGAAGAGCCCGTTGAGGGAAGCGTTTATGCCCGGGAAGTCGCAGATGCGGATACGCACGCCGCCGGTGCAGCCGATCCAGAGGACTAGCCCGTCTTGGAAATTTTCAAGCAGGCGAGTCGGGGCGAGCAGGGTTTTGCTGTCGAGCCCGAGGACCTCCACCGTTTGGCGAATCCCTTCGCGGTGCAGGTCCCGGCAATAGATGCCAAGGCGGTAGGCAACGCTCTTCGGACGCCGCACATCCACTGTGAAGGTTTGTTGAACCACGGAGGGATAACAGGTGCGAAGCGCTCCGGAGAAGGGGCCTTGCACATCGGCGTAATGGTGTCTCCAGGCCCGACCGTGGGGGCGCTGGTCGGGCACGATGACCTCGGTGGCGGAGCGGATTTTGCTCAGGTCCGCGTCTGGCGCCTGGGCCGAGAACGCGATCCACTCGGCTCCTCCCGACATCGCGTCCGCCAGCGTGCCGTCCGGTTCCCAGCGGCCGGCGTATCGCGGCTCGGGCGCGGCCGTGTTCGACGATTTCGAGCGAGGCAGGGACAGGCCCTCGTGCCGCCCGGCCGGGCAGGCGCGGCCGTTCACATGACAGCGGCAGCCTGCGGGCACCTCGACCCAAGCGACGTCGTCATCAATGCCCGCGCGAATGACTCCATGCGGCGTGGCCACCGATCCTGAAACGATGCGGGGCCTGTCGGAAATCGGATCGAACACGAAGTCGGCGTAGCCCGGGGAGATCGGGCGGATGCCGAGCACATGATCCGTCAGCCAGCGTGTCGGGCCGGCGCTCCACGGATGGCAGAGGCTGGTGAAGCCATGCATGCCGTTGGGGATCTGCTCGCAGGCGGGGAGAAAGTCGCGCCACTCCGGCCGGAACGATTCCCAGAACGTCGTGGCACCGAGCGCGAGCATCTCACCCCAGCATCGCTTGAGCAAAGCGAGCGCGGAGGTGTGGCAGCCCGCCGCGGTCATGCCCTGAAGCACGAAGAAATTGTTGAATGGCGAGTAGGAGACGAAACGCGCGGGGTTTTGGTATTCACGTTCCAGGAACGCGGCATCCACTGGCTGGCCGGCGAGGATCGCCTCGGTTCCCTCGTGCAGCCCCGCCTCAATCGCGGGGGGACGATTGACGGAGAGCAAGGACTCGCACCGGTCGCAGCATTCCGCCGTCTTGGCGTCGCCGTCGATCCAGTCGAGCACATCTCGCACCGCCCGCACGGTTCTCCAAGCGAGATAGTGAAAGAAGCGGCGGTTCTCCTCGATGTCGGGCTCTTCGAAGGCGCCACCTGTCCGGTCGTCGTGTCCGCAAAAGACCAGCGGGAGCCGCTTGGAGACGACCGACATGGCGTGGTCGAGCTTCGCGCGCACGGTCGGCAGGTAGTGGCGGAGCGCTTCGCGATCGCCGGAGCACAACACGTAGTCGAGGAGCGAGAGAATCCAATACAGCGAGAAGCCCTCGATCCCGTTGGTGTCGCCCGCGGTGCGGTCGAGGTTGGCGCGCACAAAGCCGAAGTTGCCAAACACCGGCATGGCCACGGCCTGGGAAACATGGGCGTCTCCTGTCCACGAGTGGCGGTCGCTGCGTTCCATGAGGATCGCGCCGATGTAGTCCTTGAGAAAATTGAGCCGCACCGTCGTGGCTCCGACCTCCCAGATCTGTTCCAAGATGGGATCGTCGCACGAGAAGGAGCCGAGGTAGTTCGCGGGCCGGGCTTGGCAGACAAGGCGGAGGTTGCGCAGCCGCCACGGGGCTACTTCGGGGGCGTGCAGCCAGCCAAAGCGCACGCCTTCGTAGAACTCGGGGTTGAGCGTCAGGCGCCAGGTCGAGCCCGCGACCCGCATGGGCCGGGCGGTCTTCACCGGATTGACCGCCCCGGCGTTCACCAAGGCGGGACGCAGGTATTCGCTGATGCTGAGCGTCACGCCTTCCGGGAGCGAATCGCACTCGAACTCCAGCCAGCCTGCACTTACGACGCCGAAGTCCAAGCGCAACTCGCCGGGGCCGCGCACTTCGATTTCGAGGCCGGCGTCGTGGACAACGAAACTTCCTGCGGGGGACGCATGGTGTGCGACCGGCCTCAGCGCGTAGGAGACCAGCTCCGTGCACGCGCGATGCGCGAGGTCGGCGTCGAAGCTCGTGTTCCGCAGCGGGTCGGGGGTTGGTGCCTCGCCCGGCAGATTCGGTCGAACGAAGGGATAAACAGATGGGGCGGCGTCTTTCGGCCATTCGGGAAGCGGATCGAACACGAATGCGGGAGCGGGTTTCCCCATCGTCGCCGGTGAGTGCGAAGCCGGGAGGTTCATGATTTCGTTTTCTTCCTGCGGTGCAGCGGCGCCTCTTGCAAATACGGCGCGGACATGGCCGGATGACTTCCCGCCGCCGCTTCAAGATCGATGAGCGCGAGGGCAAGGTTTTCCAGCATGGCTGTTGATTCGACGCGCAGGCTCGCGTTCTGCGCCCGGACCATCAGGAGATCGCGCGCATCGACGCGGCCCTCGCTGAATCCCTGCGAAATTTCGCGGCTTCCCGACTCGACCAGCGGTTCTGTTGTCCCGCGGTATCGCGACCACTGCTTCTCGAACAAAGCCGCCTGTTGGCGCGCGGCAGCGATGTCGTTGGCCACCTCGAGTTCGAGCGCGCGCAACTGCGCAGCTTTGGCTTCCGCCGCAGCCTGACGCTCCTGTGTTTCGCCCACCTTGCGGTCCCACACCGGCAAAGGAAGCGTGACTTTCACGCCGAGAAAATCCCCGGTGGAAATCCCGCCCGGTTGGTCCACGCTTCGATCCTGCATGTATTCGATGCCGAGACGAATTCCCTCCCACGCGCCCGCCTTGGCCAACGCGACTTCGGCGGACGATTTGTCCGCGGCCAGCATGGCCAGTTCCATGTCGGGACGGCAGGAAATGCGCCCGCTCCGCGCTTTGTCGCGCAACTCATCGACCACCGACTTCAGCGACTGGGTGAGAGAGAGCGGAGCGTCGGCGCCCAGGCCGAGCGCCGTTTTCATTTCGAGGAGGCATTTTTCCGCTTCGGCCGCCGCGACATCAGCCGCATTTCCCCAGCGCTGCTCGTCCACACGGGCGAGTGCGGACTCGGCGAGCGAACCCTGACCCGAGGCGAGCCGCTCTCCCGCGAGCGACACGAGGTCGGACGAATCGTTGCGTGCCTGGGCCGAGGATTGCTCACGACGGCGGGCCGCCTGGGCGCGCGCGTAAACTTTCTGCACCTCGGCGACCAGCAGACGTTCGCGGTTGCGCACTTCGCGGAGCGCCATGGCCACATCGACGCGGGCCACCTGCCGCGCCAAGCCGAGCCGCGCCGTCAGCGGGAACCACTGGTGCAGCCCGATGACGAAAGCCCCCTCGCCTTCGGAGCCGGAAACAAAATCGCCGTAGCCGTTGAACTCCACCTCGGGATTGGGCAGCAGGCCCGCCTGGCGCAAGCGCCCCTGCCCCTGCCCCACCACATGGCGTGCCGCGGCAAGTTCGCGGTTGTTCATCAGCGCGGTGTTGACCGCATCCTGCAGCGACAACTCCGCAGCGGCGCCTTCCGATGCGACCACCGCGCAGAGCGCGATCGCAATTTTCCCGAATGTTGATTGTGTTTTCATGGTCCTGATGACCGGCAGATACTCGAGCCGCGCCGGTCGGCGGCATGAACGCATCCGGCAAGAGATGCGCGGGTCCGGCAGACACGCCGGGGCGACAGGCACACTTCGCCTGTCGCAGGTCAGGACAATTGAGGCGGGTGATCGATCGAAGACGATCGCGGCGCAGGCACTCCGAGATGATCCGACGACACGACGGCGACCGTTTCGGTGACGGTGAGCAGAAAGATGCCGCCCGGAAGCGCTGGTGCGTGGTCATGCGAAGTGCAGCCGTGATCGTGGCGCGAACCGCCGTCGCCATGGTCTGCATCGGCATGGGCGTGAGACACGCAATCCGCATTGGCGGCGATCTCCCAATGCTCGAACGCATGGGTGAGTTGAGTCACCGCCAACAGCGACAGACCGGCCATCCAAAGGATACGGAAGCGGCGCCCAAGGCTCATGAGGTGCACAAACTAAGCACCGTAATTCGGCGGTCAAACTCTTTCCGCAGCGCCGAGATCATGGAATTCCGGACACAGGAAAGCCGCGCGTCATCGAAGTCGCTTGCGGCGAAGCAGCAGAAACCGAAAAAGCCCGATTACCCAGCACAGGGACAATCTTGCCGCGCAGTGCGGTCCTGCGCTCAGTCTTTGGCCGCCCGCCATTCCGCAATGAGGGCATACTCACCGGGGGCAAGATAGTCGGGGTCGAGCGAGCGAGCCAGTTGCTCTGCCGCCTTTCCTTGGCCGTTGGCACCGAGAATGGCGGCGGCGATGGCTTGCTGGCCGGGCGGCAACTGTTCGACGAAAACGTCGAATTCATCGAAGACGGCCAGGGCTTCGGCCGCACGGCCGGTTTTGAGCAGAGCGAGGGCGTGCGTCAGGCGAAGATTCACATCTGTGGGCGACGCGGCCAGCGCGGCGGCGGTTTGCTGTGGATCGACAGGAGACCCGGAGAGCAGTCTGTCATAAAGTTGTTGGCTCTGGACGGCCGTGGCGTGCGGGGAAGCTCCGGCGGCACGTTCGTAAGCGGCTTGCAGGCTTGCCGGTTGCCCCCCGCGGCCGAAGCGTTCGCGCGCCAAGCGGAAGAAAAGCTCCGATGTCCCGGTTTCGCCGCACAGCGCAACAACCTCCCTGTCGACCAGTTCGCGGAATCCCGATTCGTCGAGCAGGCGCAGGGTCATGACGATGGTGCCTTCGCGGGCGGCGGTGCGCACGGCGTCCTGCGCAAATTTCTCGGCCTGCGCTCCGCGATCAAGTTTGGCGTTCGCCTGCGCCGCCACGGCGGACATCAAGCTGCGAGGCACGCTGCCAGGTCCTTCGGCCAGCGCACGCAACTCCTCCCATCGGCCCAACGAGGACAACGCTGCGCAGCGCGCGAGGAACGCGTTGGCATGGCGCGTTGCTTCCGCGGGTGGCAGATAAACCAGGGCACCCTCGGGATCGCCGCCGTGCATGACCAGCCATGCGGCCAAGGCGGTTTTCCGTGAAGGCTCGGCCCCTGCATACACGGCTTTGAGCCGGTTGGTCATTTCCTCCCTTGTGGCATCGCCGGCAGCGATCATAGCCGTGGCGGCGGGGAGCAAAGCGGGGT
The DNA here is from genome assembly GCA_018883245.1 of Chthoniobacterales bacterium. Taxonomy (NCBI): domain Bacteria; kingdom Pseudomonadati; phylum Verrucomicrobiota; class Spartobacteria; order Chthoniobacterales; species Chthoniobacterales bacterium. The sequence continues at coordinate 112,785 of VEQL01000003.1, read as the reverse complement.
TGTCCGGGGCGGGACGTTTCCATGCGGCGGCGGACCAGCGCTGCCGTTGGCTCCCCGTAAGACGCAAATTGGCGAAGATCAAAGCCAAGAGTTGCTCGCCTTCGGGTGCGCCCAGCAGAGAGTCCGCGATGTCCGAAATTTCCTTCGCACCCGCGAGATCTTCGGGCCCGGGCGAGTTCGAGCTTTGCAGGAAAACACCATGCCGGGCCAACAGAAGACGCGCCAAAGTGAGTCGGTGGGCCGGGGTGTCAGAGGACCGCACAGCCGCACGCGCTTCGGCGATACCCTGCTGCAAATTGCCGCGGGACACATTCCTCTCCACCCGGATGGCCGCAGCCTCGGCCCCGAACCCGGCCTCCTCCAGCGCAGCCAGAGCCTCGGCATATTGCGGTTCGTCGCCGTTGCGCATCATGGCCAAGGCCCGCGCTTCGAGTTCCTCCTTGGTCAGTTGAAAACCTTCGGGCAATTGACTCCACGTCTTTGCGGCCGAAGGCAACCCCATCTTCGTCTCGATGACCGCGAGCGCGCATTGCACGGCCGGATCCTCAGGGCGGAGGTTGCGGGCCGAACCGATCTGCACCTGCGCCGCCGGCCACCGCCCCTCCTCCGCACTGGCCACCGCCTTGCGTGCCAGATCGCGCGCCCGCCAGCCGACAAAAAAGTGCAACCCGATCGAGCCGAAAACCACAGCCGCCAAAACCGCCACCGGAACCCACAGCAGAACGCGACGCAAAACCGCATGGAATGGCGTCTGCGCGTGATGCCATTCGATCGGGCCCGTCGCCTCGCGCCACCAGCGGGTGAAAAAGTCGGCCACCGCGGATCCCGTCTTTACAAAAATGTTCGGCTCTTCGTTTTCCATGGAACAAAAAATCCCCCGCACCTTAACGCGCTGTCACCATATGGCAAATGGTGGACAGCTTGGCCGCGAATTCGAAAGGCGGAACCGATCGCGGGCCACGGCCCTCTACGTTCCCTGCCCTTGGGAAACATTCGCGCGTTTGCGCCAGCGCACGAAGCCTGCGCCGCCGGCGAGCAGCGCTGCCGCCGCCCATGGGCCGGGTTCGGGGACCGCGGCGCTGGCCGAGGTGAAGACAAGGTTGAGATTACTTCCGCTCTTAACGACGGAGAAGTTACCGCCATCAAGCAGGTTGGCAAAACCGGCGGCGCCTTTGGTGGCGTTGGTGTTGATCAAAAACTGGCTGGTGCCGCTGTAGCCGGTAATACCGCCCGACGCGGTGGCGATGGTCCAAGAGTAATTTTGCGCCGGGTTGAAGTTGATCGCCTCGCCGTCCACGTCGGGTGTGACCTGCGACAAGGACCATATGTTGATGTTGAATTCGCTGCCGACGGAAAGTGCGGACAGGTCGAGTGTTCCGGTGACGGTCAGCAAGTCCCAACCCGAACCGGCCGCGCCCGTGGCGTTATAGATCTGCCAGTTGTAGTTGCCGCCGGCATTCCACACCGCGTTGGTGGCCGTGAGCGTGCCCGGAGAGTTGCCCGGACTGATCGTGCCACCCGAACCGACGATGAGCCCGCCGACATAGCCGCTGCCGGCCAGCGTGCCGCCGCTGTTCACGGTCACGCTGCTGTCCACCGATCCGTTCACCTTGAGCGTGCCCGCGTTCACCGCCGTGGCGCCCGAATAGGTGCTCGCGCCGGTAAGGTTCAGCGTGCCCGCGCCCGCCTTTGTCAAACCGTAGCCGGATCCGCTGATCGCGCCGCCCACGGTGAGTTCGTTGTTACTCACGGTGACCGTGCGGCTGGCGTTCATCGTCACCGCGCCTGCGCCGAGGTTCAAATTTGTGACGGAACCGACGTAGGCGAAGTCACCGTTCCAGCTCTGCGCATTGTTGTTGCTGAGAGTGACGTTCGTATACATGAAGGTCGTGCAGTCAATAGAGCCCCCGAGAATGACGAAGGCGCCAGTGCCCAAAGCCGTGGGTTTGTTTAGAATCAGCTGCCCGGCTTCCAGCGTGGTCGTGCCGCTGTAGGTGTTGAGTGTCGCCGGACTATCGATCGCATTAGTGGCAGCTGTCTCGATCTTCAGCGCTCCACCGCCCGTCTTCGTAAATCCATAGGCTCCGGAAACGGGGCTCCAGATGCTTATGGTGCGTGCCACATCGCCGGCATCGGCAGCCTTAATTGTCACTTCTGCGCCAGACAAAGTGAGACTGGGGTTATTGATGACAACGGATGCCACCTTCGCGCCGAGCGTGCCCTGCACGAGATTTACGAGGGGAGTGTTCGACGCAATGTTGGCGCCGATGTAGGCGGCAGCCGCTGAACCATCGAGCGTGAACGCACCTCGCGTGATGCCGCTGGAAAAAGTTCCGCCGTTGACCACGATGTTGGTCGCGGAGACGGTGCTGGCAGTGAATGTTCCGCCGGTGATTTTAACTTCCTGGGCAGCGTAGGCACCGGTGCCTGTGAGGCCATTGGAGAATGTTGCGCTTCCCGATCTCAGTTCAAAACTTCCTCCGTTGCCGCTGCTATTTCCGAATTGTGAGTTAGAGCTCACGTTGACGGTTTGACCATCCACGATGATGCGACCACTTGAGTTCGTGGCCCGCAGGGTGCTGAGAACGCTGGTGGCACTGCCGCTGAGCGTCATAGTTCCTGTTCCGAGATTCAACAAATTGAGGCTGCTCGCTCCGCCTCTGGTTATGGCGCCTTGGAGGTTCACCGCACCCGTCCCGGAAACAATCACGGTTTTTGTCCCTGCCGTTCCTCCCGTGCCGCCGGTGATGTTGCCGGCCAAATTCAGAGCCACACCACTGGCGCCAGAAGCGTCATTGGCAATGCGCGTCGTGCCCGTGATCGCGGTGCCCAGCACGATGTTGGCGTTGATGACTTGGCTATTGGCGACCGTTCCGGCCACCGCGATGACAGCGTTGCTGTTATTGAGGGTGTTCGTCTGTGAACCGACCGCACCCGAACCGATCGTGTAAGCCGCGGCATTCGCGGTATCAAACGCAAGGTTGCTGATCGTCACACCCACGCCCAAATCGATGGTGGTGTTGCCGTTGCCGGCACTATTGAACGTCGCCGTGTTGCCCGAACCCGGCACCGGCGACGCGCTCCAATTGCCAGTGTCGCTCCACAAGCTGCCCGAACCCCCGCTCCATGTCCCGTCCGCCGCTTGCGCGGCGGGAGCAAGAAAGAGAAAGGCCGCAAGGAAAAAACCGGCGATCGCGGAAGGCGGCGCCATGACAACGCTGAACTTGCGCGGGGTTTTCAGGTTGCGGGCGCGCATCGTTCAGGCTGCTTCTTTCGGCCCTTCGTCGCGGCGTTTGCGCCAGCGCACGAAAGCCGCACCGCCGGCGAGCAGCGCCGCGGCGACCCAGGTGCCGGGTTCGGGAACGGGTTCTGTGACTTGGGAAATGGTGAATGAGGTCGGGCTAAACTCCATCGTTCCGCTCGCGGTGCTGACGGAACTTTGGATGGGATAGGATGAAGTCGTGACCGAGCTGTATGTTCCCAAATAGCTCGGAAAGTAGGTATCGGGCGACGGCGCGGGATTTTGCATGGCATAACCGAACGCGGCTCCTACGTTGGCAAAGACCCTGAACACTTGAGAGCTGTTCGGCGCGTAGAGCCCGATAAACTCCGCATCGGTTCCTGCGTAAATGAGGGTCGCTGGCTCGAGATTCACTTGGAGAAAAGAATACGGACTGCCGAGGAATTGGACGGGCCGGGTATAAGTCCCCGTCAGTCCGGTGCCGGTCACATTGGCGAAAAGGACCGGTTGCGTGGACAGTTCCTCAGACCAGGTCATGGTCGTGGCGCCGGCTGATGCTTCGGGCGTGTTGCCGGCCAATGTCCAAGTGAACGTCACCGGGTCGTTGAGGTTCCATCCGGCGGCCGCTGTCGTCACGGTGCCGTTGACGGTGAAAATGATCGCGGCTTGCACGGGAACGAAGGCCAGTGTGGCTACAGCGGCGAGGAAAATGGGCAACTTGCGCATGCTTCACTGAAGCGCGATTTATTTGTGTCGTCGAAAAACATGTGACGAATCGGCGTAAAACCGTGACGAATCGGCGCGATAATGTCTCAAGGCGCGAGCAATTCGCGCAAGCGCGAGGCCGCGGCCGCACCCAAATGCAGTTTCTGGCCGTGCTCCCCGAGCCTGACCAGCGCCGAGCGCACGGAAAATTCGGCCGTGCGGATGCAGTGACGATTGACGATAAGCCCGCGATCGAGCTGCACGAACATTTCCGGCGGCAGGCAGGCAGACCACTGCTTGAGCGTCTGCCGCGCGGTGAGGTGTTTCCCGTCGCGCGTGGTGATGCGCGAGTAATTTCCCTGGGCTTCGACAAGAACAATGTCGTCCACGCCGACAAAGCGCCCCGATCCGCCGAGCGGCACGAGCGCGAGATCGTCCGGTTGCAATTGCGGCCTGACCGCCGCGACATCGAGTGCGCCGCTGCGGATGAGCCGCACCGCGCGATCGAGGGAACGGTGGAAACGTTCCTCGTTGATCGGTTTGAGGAGGAAGTCGATCGCGTTGACCTCGAAGGCGTGGGTGGCGTGACGGTCGAATGCGGTGACGAAGATCACATGCGGGGGGTTGTCCAAGGCGGCAAGCACGTCGAAACCGCCACCGCGCGGCATCTGCACATCGAGCAGGAGCAATTCCGGTTGGTGCTCGCGAATGGCCCGCAGGGCGGAGGCTTTGCTGCCCGCTTCGCCCACCACCACGATGTCCGGGCGCGTGGAAAGCAAACGCACGACATGCCGGCGCGCAAGGCGCTCGTCATCGACAGCGAGGCAACGCACCGGCTTCATACTTGCGGGGTCTGTGCCGGAATTTCCACCTCCGCCACCACGTGTCCGCCCTCCTGCCGCAAATCGAAACGGGCCGCGCTGCCGTAGCGCAGTTCGAGGCGCCGCCGGATGTTTTCCACCCCCACCCCGGCGCCGGAGCCGCGGCGACGCCCCTCGTGCAACGAACCGTTGTTCTCCACCCGAATGTTCAAGCGGCCGTCCTGCACGCGCGCCATCAGGCGGATCCCGACGCGGTCGGAATCTTCGAAGCCGTATTTCACGGCATTCTCGACGAGAGGCATGAGCACCATCTCGGGCAACGCACAGGCGGCGGCCTCGGCAGAGATGTCATAGTCGACCTTCAGCCGCTCCTCGAAGCGCACCTGCTCGATCTCGAGGTAGGAGCGCACCGATTCCAACTCCTTCGCCAGAGTGATGACGGGCAACGGCTCCGGCTTGAGTCGTAGACGCAGGAAGTCGGCCAGACGCGCGACGAGAGGCGGGATGCGCGCCGGTGCCTCGTGCGCAAGTTCCTGGATCGAGGTGAGCGTGTTGAACAGAAAATGCGGATTGAGCTGGTAGCGCAGCGACTCGAGACGAGCCGACGTCTCGGCCTCGCGCAATTCCGCCACCTGCGTCTGCATCTGCAGGACGGCGCGGTAGGAATTGGCGCTGGCCAGCAGGAAAACCACGAAGACCGAAGGCACAATAATGCGCATCACGTCGGCCGGCGACAGGAGCACGGGAAGAAGGCCGTTGAACTGCATGACGAGCAGACCGAGCGATCCGAGAAAAATGAGCCACGCGGTGGTGAACAAGCCGAGGCGTGCACCCCGGCAACGGACCCACTGCGTCGCGGCCACGCCGGCCGCACCGCCGAGAGCGAGAAGCTGCAGCGGCAACTGGAATTTCACCGCGATGCCGTAGGGCAGAAAAAGTCCGATGGCCAACGCGATAGCGCCCACGACATAGCTGGCCGCCAACACCCGCCTCTGCGCCGCGCACAATGCGTTCCAGCCGAGGAAGTCTTCGTTGAATTTGATGAAGACGATGGTGAAGAGCATGGAGCAGAGCAGCGCACCCTGACGCGAGAACCACTCAGGCCACGGGCCACCGAACCAGACATAGAGACCGTTGAAGATCATCGCATGCAGCAACCCGAAGGCCATGGCCACCCCCACGCCGAGGAATTGCCGGTTGCGCCCGCCCGCCAGCCAGAGCCCGAATCCGAGCAAAGACAACGCGGCACAAAATCCCACCTGCACGAAATCGCGGAAGTCGCGCCGCGCGGTGAAATTGTCGAACTCCAGCGGCGACCCCACGGTCAAGGGCAACCACATCGAGGTATCCGTCTGCGCACGCGCCAAGACCGTCCGTTTCCCGCCGGCCGGCACAACCAGCGACAACGTCGGATATCGGCAGCCATCCCCGCTCCGCAATGAACCCGGTCGGTGGTTCGTTTGCCTGCCCTGCTCGAGCCGGCCGTCGGCCACCACATACCATTCGAACCGGCTCATCCGCGCCATACCCAACTCGACCATTAGCGGTTCGTCACGCGCGCTGCGCGATTCGATCTCGAAGCGCATCCAGACCGCGGCCTTGGTGAAGCCGAACGTCGGCACCGGCACGGATGCGGGCACGAACTGCGAAGCCTGCCCCGGTGTCAGCACGTCATCGATCGTCAGCGCGCCCGAGGGGTCCTGCAGCAACGCGAGATGCGGTCCGAGCTCGGCGAGAAAAGGCTGCCCGTCGATGACCACCGGCGACGGTTCCGCCGCACGCGCCATCGCCGGCAACCACACAAACAGCGCGACGCACAAACACCAAGGCGTGATCCGGACCGGTCGTGACATCACGCGCACGTAACGCGCGGAGGACGCAAAAGACAAGACCGCGTAAAGGTCATCGCGCACCACACCGTGACCTTCCGCAGATTCGTCCCGCTTTTCCACCGATTCGTCCCAAAAATCTCGTGCATCTTTCTCAAGCTGCGATCATGAGCGCAGCAATTTCTGAACTACTACCATGACTACGAAGCCCAAGCCGAGCGGTCTCCACCGCAGTCTCCTCCTCGCCACTCTGCTGCTTGCCACCGCAAGTTCTCCGGGCTGGGCGCAGTCGAATCTCGTGAGATGGGGCGTTTACGACACAGGCGGCCAAGCCAGCGCTGCCACGAATTACGCGGCCACAGGTGTAGCGGCGACGCCCCTGACTCTGGGCTACGGCATCTCTCCCGTCAATGTCCTGAACACGCTCGCCGCCAACAGCTTCGGCGCGAGCAGCGCTTCCATGGCATTGCTCAATGGCGATTATTTCCAATTCACCGTCTCGCCGGCGGCCAACTACTCCCTCAGTTTCTCGGCCCTCGACAGTATTTTCTACCGGACCACAAACGGCAGAACCAGCGCCGGTTGGTATTGGAACAGGGACAATTACGCCACCGCACTGGCCTCGACCGACTCGGTCAGCACGAATGCGGGCGGTGCTCCGCTCAACGTCACTTTCGCATCCAACGCGGCCACCACGATGACTACGTTTCGTGCCGCCGCCTGGGGAGACGGCTGGAACCAGGGAGCTACCGCCATCAGCGCGACAGGCGGAACCAACCAGAACCCCAGTCTGAGCGGCACCGCCACCCTCCGCGCGGCCTCCACTTTGACTTGGATCGGCGACCTCTTCACCGGGAATTGGAATGATTACGAAAGCACCAATGCCTATGGCAACTGGAACGGCAACAACACGCCGATGAACGGCGACACGCTGGTCTTTGCGGGTGCGTGGATGACCAACACCACCAACTCCTCCTCGTCGCTGCAGCTCAAAAGCATCATCTTCACCAACACCGCCGGAAATTTCTCCATTTCAGGCAATGCCATGACGGTTTCGAACGGCATCGTCAACCTCAGTGCCAACGGCCAGACCTTCTCCAACCAGGTCACGTTGGGAGCGGCGCAAACCTTCGACGCCTCCGCGGGCGAACTCACTTTCGCGGGCGCCATCAACAACAACGGCAACCAGCTCACCATCAGCGGCAGCAACAACACGACCGTGAGCGGCGCCATGAGCGGCGCCGGCGGCCTGACCAAAACCGGTGACGGCGAATTGTCGCTGGCGGCCTCCAATTCCTTCAGCGGCGGCACGTTGCTCAACGGGGGGACACTGACGGCGGGCCACGCGTCGGCCTTCGGGTCCGGTTCGGTCACGCTGGCCAGCGGCACCACGCTGGACCTCGCCAACTTCAGCATCGCCAATGCCCTGATCATCAACGGCGGCACGCTGACCAATGCCGGCACCGTCAGCGGCGCGCAGTTCAACGCGGGCACGACGACACTCTCCTCGGCGAACAGCACGGTGGCTTCCGTCACCAGCACCGCGACACTCAACGTGGCGGGCAACAACACCACGATCACCAACGTCTCGGGTGGCACGGTCAATGTCACCGGAGCCAACACTGCCGTGAAATCCTACACCGGCGGCAACATCAACATCAGCAACGCGACAGTCGTGACCGTCCAATCGGGCAATTCGTCCGGCGCGATCTCGGGCGCGGGAAGCCTGGCGAAAAACAGCGCGGGCACACTCACCCTCTCCGGCACCAGCACTTATTCCGGCGCGACGACCGTGAGCGGCGGGACCATGGTGGTGAACGGGGCGGTCAATAGCAGCATTTTCACCGTGGAAAGCGGAGCCACCCTCGGTGGTTCGGGATCGATCGGAGGCCTCATCGTCGGCTCCGGCGGCACGATCAGCCCGGGCAATTCACCCGGCACGCAAACCATCGCCGGCAACGCCACGTGGGACGGCGGCGGCAACTACAACTGGCAAATCCATGACGCGACCGGCGCGGCGGGCAGTTCGACCGGCTGGGACTTGATCAATATCACGGGCGCGCTCGACCTGACCGGCCTTTCGGATACGAACAAGTTCAACATCAACCTCTGGTCGCTCTCCGGCGTTTCACCCGACACCAACGGTAACGCGGTCAATTTCACCGCACCCACGAACAAGTTGACCACCTACACTTGGACCATCCTCAACGCGGCCGGCGGCATCAATGGCTTCAACAGCACTAACTTCAATCTGAACGTCGCAGCCTTCAACGGAACGGGCGGGTTCCTCAACCCGCTCGGCGAGGGCAGCTTCTATCTGGTCCAGAACGGCAACAACTTGGACCTCAAGTTCGGCATCATCCCCGAACCCGGCACGTGGGCTGCCGCCGCGATGCTGCTCGGCGGCGCGGGCTTTGTTCGCTGGCGCCGGTCGAAGAAAGCCTGAGAAGTTTCAACGCGCATCCCGCGTCGACAACCAACACCCGAGCGCTGGCCCGGACGGTCTGCGAACGCCCGCGTGATTCAACGCCGTTGGGGATCGTGTGGTTATGCAGAAGCCCAGGCTTTCGCCTCGGACGATCTGGACGACGGGAAATGCTTTATCTCGGCGGCCACGAAGTGAGAGCCCAGGTGTTCGGCCGCGGCGCCGAGCGGCGAATCGGTGACGATGGCAACCTTGCGGATCTTTTGGTGGTGATCGCGGATGAAGCGGAAGTGGCTCGCCGCCGCGCCGAAGTTTTCCCATCCGGGAAAATGCGCGGCCTCGATGACAACGGCCTTGAGACTGCCGTTGGATTCGATGAACGGGTCGGCGGTCGCGGCAATTTGCGTGAAATCTTCCGCGGTCAAAGGACCCGCGGGGTGCAGCAAAAGGACGCCCGAGGCTTGATCGAGTGAGAGCGTGACCATGACGCATACTCTCGGATTTGCTGCCGAAGGGCGCAAGCCTGCGCCGCCATGGTCATCGGCTGCCCTCTTCGACGACTCTTTCATTCATGAATGCCGGGCGAAGCCCGTGTGCTCCGCGAGGCCTGTGGGATGGGCCAACGCGTCGAATTTTTTCTCGCCTGACACGCGGCGTGGAACCTACCTTCCGGTCGGAGACCGACCTATGACCGAACACCGCTCATCCCGCGAAGATTTCCTTAATCTCGATGAAGACACCGCAGCGCCCGGCATCGAACAAATCGACGACCAAGTCGCGCAGGCGCAAGAGCGCCTGATCGCGCTGAAGCGCCAAGCCGAGCAACTGGAGCGGGAGAAAGCGAAGCTCGAAGAATTGAGCCGTCGCCAGGAACAGTTCGACAACGGGCGCAACGAGATGGTGGACAAGTTCACCTCCTCGCTCGTCGCCATCCAACGCGAGACCGACCAGACACTCAAGCGCCTGGAAATCCTCAAGAACGTGCAGACGAGTTTCACCGATTACCTGCACGAGCTCGAAGCGATCAATCCCAAGGACTGGGCCCCGGAGGAGTTGAACAAGGAACTTTCGAAAGCGCTCGGCGCGGTGGAGGATGCGCGTTCTGTTTTTGTCAAAGCCCAGGCTCAAATCGGCGCGGACACCGAGACCGGCGGCGAGGCGAGCCCCTTCGACACCGAGGGCGGCGGCCAAGGCTTCGGCTACTGGCTCATGGCGGGATTCGCATTCACCCTGCCGCTCTGCGCTCTCGTCCTCTTGGGTCTCGTTCTCTGGTTCCTGCAGCTCGCGTCCTGAGCCATGCCCCGCCGGCCGACCAATCCGCTATCCGAGCATGTGCAGCGTCTGCAGGACGAGCATGACCGGCTCGTCCGCGAAATGGCCGAGATGGAAAAAAATCTGCGCCGCAAACCGAAGGCGCCGAAACCCAAGCCCGTCCAGGAAGTCAAGCTACGGGCCGCCAACGTCGCGGCCATCGACCTGCCGCGTCCCAAGGATCACCGTTATCTCGGCGGCGCGACACCGATGCGGCACGCGCGCTCGAGGCGCCGGGCGAAGCCGGACGTGCGGATGGCCCAGGTGAAGTTCTGGCTTCTTTGCCTGGTTCTCGCCGCGGTGCTCGTTTTTGTCTGGAAGAATCTGCCCGCCTGACCCGCGGCGTCAGTCTTTCTTGGCGACAAACAGCGCCGACTTCATCGGCTCGAGCTTGAATGCGGTCTCGCCGTTCTTGACCTCGATCTCCCGGCCCGAAAGCACATCCGCGTAGGTTCCGTCGGCCATCTCGGGCGCAACGTCGAATTTGTATTCGGTCACATTGTCGCCGCGGTTCCAGGCAAGCAGCGCGCTGTCGCCGAGGTGTGCGCGGACAAATGCGTAGCGGTCGCCGTCGGCCACCAGCGGCCGCCTGCTTCCGTAGCGCAAGGACGGGTGCTCCCGTCGCGCCTTGGCCACCTTGCTAAAGTGCGAGCGCACGCTGTTTTCCTCCGCGGTCACCCCGTCGCCCCATCGCATCATCCGGCGGTTGTCGGGATCGCCCGCGCCGCTCATCCCGATTTCGTCTCCGTAGTAGATCATCGGCACGCCGTCGATACCCAGCACGAAGGTGAGGCCGAGCTTGAGGCGCTCGTAGGCCGCCGGGTCATCGACCTTCGGCGGATTTTTCCAGCCGACTTCCTCCTCGTCGGACTCCGAGGGATCGGGCAAATCGCCGTCCGCATAGGCCATGAACCGGGCCTTGTCGTGGTTGCCGAGCAGCGGCGACATCAGCGTTTCCTTGCCGTAAACCGACTCCGACGACGAAAGCGATTTCTCCAACTCCTCGAAACCGCTTTTCCGTTTGGCGAAGACGTCGATGATGGTGTCATAGAGCGGAAAGTCGAACTGGCCGTCGAGCATGTTGGGACCGACGAAACGCATTATGCCTTCGCGGTCCATGAAGGTCTCCCCCACGCTGTAGAGCGGAACCTTGCGTCCGGGATCGACCGCCGTGCGCATGGCGGTGCGGTAGCGCCACCAGAAGGAAGGCTTGATGTGTTTGACCGCATCAAGACGGTAGCCGTCGAGTTTGTAGCGCACGGCAAAATCGACCGCGTTGCCGATCAGGAATTTGACCGCCTCGGGCCGGTCGAAGTCGAACGCGGGCAGCCATTCCTCGAACCATGTGGTGAACTGGTGGTCGTCCCAGCGCCGCAGATTCTTGCTGCCGTCGGGTAATTCGAGAGCCCCGAAAAGCTCCGGGCGCTCCTTGCGCAAAGGATGGTCGGCATGGACATGCTTAAGGACAAGGTCGGCGATGACGTAAATGTCTCCGCCGTGGGCCGCGCTGATCATTTCCTCGAGGGCCGCATCACCCCCGAAGCGCGGCTCGGCCTCGGTGTGCGAAACGGGCCAATAACCGTGGTAGCCGGTGTAAAAGCGGTAAGGCGGGAGATATTCCTGCCACGCGCCGTCCGGATTCCGGTTGAGCGGGGCCAACCAGAGCACATTGACGCCGAGATCGGAGAAATAGCCTTCGTCGATCTTGCGCCGGATACCTTGGAAGTCGCCGCCCTGATAGTTGGCCTGCGGGGGCACGCGTTCGTCGTTGACCGGTCGGTCGTTGGACTGGTCGCCGTTGGCAAATCGGTCGGTGAAAGCGTAGTAGATGATGCCATCCTGCCATTGGAATTCCGCCGGCGTTTGCACCGGCGCGCGGGCAGCGTTGCTCACATTGCCTTTGGCATCACTCACCACCGCACGAACCCAGGAACCCGGGGGCGCGCCCGCGGCATCGACGACAACATCCTCGCCGGAAATCTCGTGCGGGACCGGCCGGCTATTGCCATCCGGCAACTGGAGGACAGTGGAAGCCTGCACAATGCCGCTTCCGCCGCGCACAGCACGGAAGACGACTTTTCCGCTCTCCGCGGAGCGCGCAAAGACAACCGGGGGTTTCCCGCGGTCGGTCGCAGCCACGCGCGCCACCGAGTTGCGCCCGCCGGATCCGTCGTCGGCCTGTTCGGGATTCTCGGGATCCAACGTCCATTCGCCATCGACCACGAACTTGTATTGCTGCGCACCCGGGGACATGGGAACGAAAAGCTCGAATGATCCGTCGGGCGCGGGCTTGAGTTCATGCGACGTGGTGTTCCAGCCGTTGAATTGGCCGGCCACGCAGACTTTGCCAACTTTGCGCCCTTTGGGCCGGTAAACGAAGTGATTGCCGTCGGCGGGACGCACGCCGATGAGCAGCACACCCTCGAGCACCGGTTTCTCCGCCGCGCCACCCGCAGCCATGCTCGCGACGCCTGTCTCCTTGCGCCCGAGCGCAGGCCCCTCGGGCGGGTGACTGAAAAACCGGAGCGGGATCTCGATCAGCCCCGACGCCTTTTTGTCCAAAGCGACTTGCAAGGCGAAGGTCTGATCATCGAAAGCCGCACTGTATTGCCCCGTGACGGGTCCCGGCAGGGCCAGCCCCAAGTCGCTCCCCCCCGCAAAATAAAACCGGTGCATGTCCAATTCGATCGTTTGTCCTGCGGTGACCGGTTGCATGGGGATCCATCCGAGGAAACTCGGGATTTGCGCCGGAGCCGCGGATTGCGCGCGGAGCACCGCGGGCAAAACGAGAAATACGAAGGCGAAACGGGCCAGTGGGCAGCTTCGGAGTGCTCGTGGAAATTTCATGTCATCGGGCGGCGGGAAACGGCCGTCAATGCGAGGCCGCAGGAGCCGACAATTCGTAATACGCCGCGGTGAGGGGTTGAAGCTCTTTGATGAGAAGACCTGGATTTTCCATCTCGGCGGGCGTCGAAACCAACTCGGCTGTTTCCCCGGGAACTTCGCCGAGCCGATCTTGGGCAACCACGCCGGCTTTTTCCGATCCGGCAAGCGCATCCCAGCCGAGGAAACGCATGGCCGTTTTCGGAAAACGGATGCGCACATCGCGCAATGCTTTGCCGGGATTGAGGTTCACCACCACCAACATCCGCTGGCCGCTTGCGCTGTCATGGCGCAGATAGGCGTAGAGCCACTCGCCGCTCTTCCCTCCATCGACGCGGCCGAAACCGGGATTGTCCAGGTTGTCCGGGTTGAGCGGATAAAAGCCGCCGTCGCGAAAGGCAGGGGCATCAACAGCGGCAAGCAACCGGCGGTAAAAATCGCGCAAAGAATGCTGCTCTGCCGACAGCTTGCCCCCATCGAATTTCCCGCCGTTCACCCACTTGGTGAATTCCGGCATGGACCAGTAATCGTAAATCGTGGTGCGCGCATCATCCTTGCCGAAACCCTCGGAGTCCGCGGCCTGTTCCCCGACCTCTTGGCCGTGGTAAACCATCACCGGACCCCGCGACATTCCGAACAGGAGCGCGGACACCGGCATGCCGACGCGCGGCCCCAGACCGCCCCATTGGGACGGCGACGCCAGGCGCACTTCGTCGTGGTTCTCCGCGTAACGGAGCGAATTGTCGAAGAGGAAAGGGCGCCGCGCCGCACTGTCCAGGTCGTTGGCCGTGGCTTTGCCGAGATAGACATTCTTCAAGGTGTCATAGGACGGATCGTCATAAACCGCGTCGAATCCGCTCTTGAGCAACTCCAACAGGACATTGCCCCCGGTCGCTTTCGCGGCCTGCGAATCCCCCGACGCAACTTTCGCCTCGTCGTCGTTGTAGGCTTCGGCAACGAAGTAAACCTGCGGATTGCGTTCGCGCGCGCGAGAGATCAGCCAACTCCAGAATTCCGGAGGAACCATGTGGGCCATGTCCGCGCGGAACCCGTCCACGCCGAGCCCTTGCCAATAGGCAACGACGGCATCCATTTTTTCCCATGTGTCCGGCACCGCGATGTCCGGACGGGATCCGTGGGGGTAAGCCCGTGCGTCCTTTTCCGCCGCGCGGAAGTTGTAGCCGTAATTGAGCTTCGCCGTTTCATACCAGGTATCCGGACCGGGCGACCAACTCACCACATTGTTCCCGGTGACCCGGCCGTGGTCTTTCTCGCCATCGAAAAGACCATCCCCACCGCCCGCGGCAAGCACGGTCGGACTGGTTGCGCGCCCGTCGCCATCGACGGTCGGCAGCCGCAACGGCGCACCCGGACCCTCGGCATGCGAATCGGCAGTGAGGTAATAGAAATTGTTCCCGGGACTGAAAAATTTTCCGCGGTCATCCTTCGCGCCGAAGGAAAGCTCCGGCTTGACGGTCGATGCGTAGCTGCGCGCCACATGGTTGGGAACAAAGTCCACCAGCACCTTGAGACCGCGGTCATGCGCGCGCCCGACCAACGCCTTGAATTCCTCCAGTCGTTTCGCGGGATCGACCGCGTAATCGGGACAGACATCGAACCAGTCTTTGACTGCATAGGGACTTCCGGCCAAGCCCTTGAGCAGATCGGCGTCGTCGGCGGGTTCACCGATCGCGGTGTAGTCCGTGGCGGTCGCCTGCTGCATCACTCCCGTGAGCCAGAGGTGCGTGAATCCCATGGCTTTCAGCCCGTCGAGCGCCGCCGCGTTGATGTCGGCAAATTTTCCCGTCCCGTTTTCTTCAAGCTTCCCGTTCGGTTTGCGGGTTTCGTTGGTGTTGCCGAACAAGCGCGGCAAGAGCTGGTAAATGCGCACCTTCGGGGACGCGGGATCGGTGCGCCCGCCCGTGCGGAAACGGACGCCGCTCTTTGCGGACTCCACAGCGAGATGATGCCGGACCACGCGCTCGCCCGAACCCGCGCCGTCCGCCGGATCGAGCGAGCCGTAAAAGCGTCCGCGCCCCGCGTCCGCCGCCATGTCTTTGAGGAAAACGGACAGATCGAAGCTCGCGTCGCCACCAATGAGAGAAAACGGGATGCGCATAACGAGTTGCGCCGGCTCGCGCGCCACGGAAACTCCGTCCGCTTTTTCAGCCGCGCCCCATTGCGTTTGCTTCCAGCGATAAAGGACGGTTCCGCCCCCCGGCTGCGACGCACCGGAAACAAGCACGAGATCCGCGGGAAAAGGCAGCCACACTGCACCCGAGGACAGATCCGGCGGAAGCAACGGACTGCCGGACTTACCCCGCGCTCCCGCGGCGGCAAACAGTCTCTGGTCCGGCCCGTCAACCCCCGCACCTGTGACGCGGATTTCCCATGCGTCGGACGCGCGGCTGATCCGGTAGCGCACGCCGTCCGCCCCGGACGCGTCATAGACGCTTTTTTCCGCGCAGACGCTCGCGGCGAAAAGCAGGGGCCAAAAAAGCAGGACGGCACGGCGCATCGGAACGAAAATTTCAAGCGCTGCGTCCGGCGCTGTCAAGATATGCGGACGCGGGGCACGCTTCTTCCTTGCACAAACGACGGATTTTCTGGTGCGCTCAATCCGCGTCATGGCGACCGACAGTTCCGCCCCTGCCCCGAAGAGCCTGCTTGCCCACGGCGCTGTGGCCCGCATTTTCTCGTATTTCGCACTCGTTGCGGCATCGCTCGTGGCACTGGTTCCCCTCTGGCACATCCTCGTCGCCGCACTCGCACCGACAATGCCCGCAGGCGCCACCTCGTGGCATTGGCCGGCGCACGCCAGCATGGACAATTTCGTGCAGCTCGCCACCGAAACCGGGTTCGTCCGGTGGTTGGCGAATTCCCTGCTGGTATCGCTTGCCGTGACGCTGGTTGGCGTCGCTCTTTCGGCCACCGCAGGCTACGCGCTGTCCCGCTTTCATTTCTTCGGCCGACTCACCGTCCTGCGCGCCCTGCTCGTCACCCAGATTTTTCCGGCCACGATGCTGCTTCTGCCGATTTTTCTCGTCTTGGTCAAACTGCGCCTGACCGACACTTTTTTCGGACTCATCCTCGTTTACCTCGCGACCATCCTGCCGTTCTGCATCTGGCAGATGAAAAATTTCTATGACACCATTCCGGAGAGCCTCGAGGAAGCGGCGGCGATGGACGGATGCACCCCGGGGCAGACATTCCTCCGCGTGGTCCTGCCCGTTTCGGCCTCCGGTCTGGCCGTCACGGCACTGTTCTCTTTCGCCGCCGCGTGGAACGAATATGTCGTCGCCGCAATCCTGCTCCAAGACTCCTCTCTCTTCACCCTTCCGCTCGGCTTGCGAATGCTCCACACCGAAAGTCTGCACGGACAACCCGGCATCTTTGCCGCCGGCGCACTGGTAGTCACCGTGCCGGTCCTTGTGCTTTACCTCGCGCTGAGCCGTTTTCTCGTGGCCCGGCTGCGGGACATCACCCTGCGCAACTAGCCGCGATAAACACAACAGGAGGTCGGCGTTTCATGGACGCTGATCGCACTGAGCAAAGGAATCGACGGCTTGAGTTCGCGCCAGAGCCAGGCCGCGATATTCTCGAAAGTCGGGTTCTCGAGTCCGGGGATGTCGTTGAGATAGCGGTGATCGAGGCGGGCGATGAGAGGTTTGGCAGCCGCACCAATCTCCGCATGGTCCATCACCCAACCGGTGTCAGAGCCTACCGGCCCGGTCACCGAAATCTCTACTTTGTAGCTGTGACCGTGCATGCGTGCACATTGGTGGTCGGGCGCCACGCGGGGCAGCGTGTGCGCCGCCTCGAAGTGGAAAGTTTTGGTCAGAGTCGCTGTCATTGCCCCTCTTTGTAGCGTCCCGCCACGCGCCCGGCAAACGGTCAAACGCCCCTCGCCCTCGGTTCCCAGATGAACTTGTGCATCTGCAACTGGAAACGCGCGGGCAACCCGTCCTCAAGCATCCAAGAAACAATATCCGCCGGCGCGATTTTGCCGAACACAGGGCTGAGCAGCACCGCGCGCACCTTTGCGGCCAATTCGTGTTCGCGGATTTTCGTGCGCGACCATTCGTAGTCCTCGCGCGAACCGATGACGAACTTCACCTCATCGCGCGGGCCGAGATGCGCGATATTCGCGTGGAGATTGCGTCCGCATTCCCCGCTCGACGGAGTTTTCATATCCATGATCCGGTGCACCCTCGGGTCCACCGCAGAGATGTCGTGCGCACCGCTTGTTTCCAGCAAGACGGTGCGGCCCTCGTCACAGAGCGCGGCGAGGAGGGGCACACAGCCGGGCTGCAGCAGCGGCTCCCCGCCGGTCACTTCGACCAGCGGACAAGAGAACGCGCGCACTTTGGCGAGAATTTCTTCAACCGGCATCTTGCGCCCCTCATAAAAAGCGTATTCCGTGTCGCAGTAGGTGCAGCGCAGGTCGCAAAAGGTGAGCCGCACAAACACGCACGGGAGTCCCGCCCAGGTGCTTTCACCTTGCACCGATTGGTAGATTTCATTGACCGTCAGTTTTCCCACCCCGTCGACTGTAGCGGGTCCCGGACCGCCGGCCAAACGGACAAATCACTTTTGCCGGCACGCCGGCGCGGTTAGATTCCAGCTCCGATGAAGCATCCGGAAGACGACGCCGCCCCACTGCGTGACACGCAGAGCGAACTCGACCACCGCCGCATCGTCATCGATCGCGTCGGGGTCAAGAACCTGCGTTTTCCCATCCGCGTGAAGGCGGGTCCCGGCGAACCGCAGAGCACGATCGCCACCGTGCAGCTCACCGTCGAACTGCCGCACGAATTCAAAGGCACGCACATGAGCCGGTTCCTCGAAGTGCTGCAGGCGCACGGACCGGTCCTCCACCCCGAAGATATCGGCCACCTGCTGCGCTCGCTGATCAAACGCCTGCACAGCAAACGCGCGCATCTGGAGTTCGAGTTTCCCTTCTTCCTCGAAAAAAAAGCGCCGGTCACTGGAGCCCCCGGGCTGGTTGATTACACGGCCCGCTTCAGCGCCACGGCGGACGAAAAAGGCCACGATTTGGTCACGACGGTCGTGGCCAACGTCACCACGCTCTGCCCGTGCTCGAAAGCCATCAGCGCCTCCGGCGCGCACAACCAGCGCGGACAGGTCACCCTGAGGCTGCGCTCGGAAAAACCGCTGCCCCTCGACGAGATGGTTTCCATCATCGAGCGCTCCGCCAGCAGCGAGCTTTACAGCGTCTTGAAACGGCCGGACGAAAAAGCGGTGACCGAGCGTGCCTACGCGAATCCCGTATTTGTCGAGGATGTGGTCCGCAATGTCGCGGCACACGTCATCGCCGACCCGCGCATCACGTGGTGGCAGGTCGAGGCGGAGAATTTCGAAAGCATCCACAACCACAACGCCTACGCCCTCGTGGAAAAGCACCGATGAAACACTTTTTCGCCCTTCTTGCCCTCGTCTTTGTCACCGGATGCGCGACCGCGCCGCCGCCTGAAGTCCGCCGAGCCGAGCCCGCCGCTCCCCCCGTCGCATCAGCACCCTCCGACGCGCCCGTCTGGCCCTCCGACGCGCCCGGACTCACCGCGGAATCCGCAATCCTCATCGACGCGCGGAACGGCGAAGTTCTTTTCCAGAAGAATGCCGACCAGCGCCGCCAAGTCGCCAGCACGCAGAAGCTTCTCACCGCGCAGCTCGTGGCGCGGCGCGGGAATCTCGGCGCCCCTGTCGCCATCGCCGCGGAGGACACTCATGTCGAACCGACCAAGCTCGGGATCAAAGCCGGCGAGCGTTACACGCGACGCTCGCTGCTCGAAGCCATCATGGTCAAAAGCTGCAACGATGCCTGCACCGCCCTCGCCCGCGACCACAGCGGAAGCGATGCGGCATTCGCCGCGGACATGAACCGCACGGCGTGGGCCTTGGGCGCCCGCAACTCGTATTTCCTCAACAGCCACGGCCTGCCGGCCCCGCAGTATTCCACCGCGCGTGACATGGCCCGTATCGCCTTTGCCGCCTATCGCGTGCCGGTGCTGCGCACGTTCATGCGCCAACCACGCGCCTACTTCCGACACAACAGCGGCCGCGTCACAGTGCTCAAAGCGACCAACAAACTCCTGGAACGCTCGCCTGCCTTCACCGGAATGAAAACAGGATACACCTTCGCAGCCGGACGCTGCCTCGTCTCGAGCGGGACCCTCGGCGGTCGGGAAGTCATCCTCGTCCAGCTCGGCAGCAAAACGCGCAACATTTTCGACGATGCACAGCGCGTGATGGGGTGGTCGCCCCGCAGCACATACGCCGCCGGCTCCGCCGCTTACTCGACGTTCTGAGACAGCTTGCCCGCGACAAACTCGGCCGTTTGGCGCGCCGCGGCGGGATGGCTGACACGCAGGAGATTTTCCCGCCAGCGCGCCCACTCCGCGCCGCCGTTTTCCAGCATGGCGCGGCGCACCGTGCCCACAATCGCATCCGGCGACGTGGCCAGCGCCCCCGCCCCGAGGTCGGCGAGCAATTCCACATTGCCCTCCTCCTGGCCGGCTACTACGTGGCTGATGATCATCGGTCGGGCGATGGCCAGCGTCTCCTGAACAATCGCACCGCCTGCTTTGCCGATGAAAAGGTGGCTGTCCGCGAGCAACTCGGGCATGCGGTCGGTCCAACCGTGCAAAGTGAACGAGGCCATCGGCACGTCGAGCTTCTTCAAAAACGCATGCAGGTGCTTGTGCCTTCCGGTCACCACGGAAAGCTTCACCCCGGGCAGCGAGGTGAGGCCCTGCACCACGCGAGCCACCGTCCGCCGGCTTGCCGAGGGCAGGTAAAGCAACTCCCACGGCGGACCCGGGGGCAACGGACGGCGGGCCAGTTCCTCGAAGCGCGGACTGACCGGAAAACCCATGACCACGATCTTCTCGCGCGGCGTGCCGCCACGCACCATGGCCTCGAGCGTCGGCTCATTGGCCACCAACACCCAATCGGCCGGCGCGAGATTCCAGACGCGGTTGATCACGATGGAGTCCGTGACCACCATAAAATGCGGGCAGGCGGGAACCGCTCCGCTCTTCATCAGGTCGTTCAGGATGTAGCTGTAAACGGGGTAGGTCGTGATCACGGCCGCCGGCTGCTTTTCGCGCACCAGCTTCTCCATCGCCTTCTTCAAGTTGCCCAGGGTGGGCAGCGTCCAGTCAAAGACCGGAGTTTTGTCATAAAGCCAGAAAAACGCTTTCCACGTCACCGGAACGCGCTGGATGGAAAAATTGTAGGCCACCTGCAGTGTCTTGGACGCGCGCGGATTGACCTCGACGTAGGGGTCGTGGACTTCGGGGTCGAATCCCGGCATCTGCGAGAACGCGTCTTTCAGGTTGCGCGCCGCGCTGTTGTGGCCGTCGCCGAATCCCGTGGTGAAAATGAGGATTTTTTTGTCCGCCATAAATTCAAAGTTCCGAGAGGGCTTGCTTGGCTCGCTGCCGGGCCCCCGCATCATCGCGGTTGCGGTTGGGCAACGACAGCGATTTCTCCAGCTCGCGCCGCGCTTCGGCCTTGCGTCCGGCGGCGAGATAAGCCCGCCCCAGTTCGGCGTGGAAGAGCGCGTTATCGGGCTCGAGTTCGACGGCCCTGGCGAGATTGCGGATCGCCTCGTCCTGCGAGGCGGGCGGCAGCTTGCCGTAGATCGCCTCCGCCACCCTGCGCAGCAAAGGATTCAAGGTAGCCATCTCGTAATGCCAGCGCCCGATGAAATGCCAAGCCAGCGCATACCGCGGACGCAAACGCAGGGCTTCGTCCGATTCGTTTTTGACCACGCGGGAAAGCTCCATCTTAACGCGCGGATCGCTGCTGTAGTAAGCGAGACGGCCCGCGGCCACCGCCACGGTCAGACGCGTCTCGGCGTCCGAAGGATCAAGCGTCTTCGCTTTCAGCGCGCGGTCGTAGCCGAGTTGGGCCAAACGCAACTGCTCCTTGCGCGACGAGGCGTCGAGCACCAACTCGACATACTGCTTGGCGATTTTGCGCTGCAATTCCGCATCGTTCGGGTCCACAGCGGCTGCTCTTTCGTAGGCGGCGAGCGCCTCCGCGGACTTGAACTGCTTGTCGAGAAGATCGCCCTGCTCGATCCAGTCGCCGGCGGCATGCAGGGGCCATGCCGCGAACACTAGCAAAGCAGCGCAGGCGGCAGACAGCTTCACTTGGCGAAAAGATAATGCGAGACGATCCATTCCTCCCCGCAGCGGTATCCCCAAAGACCGGCGCATGCCATGAAAAAGACGCGCCAGTAAACCCTCCACTTGGTGACGTTCTCCGGGCCGTATGTCGCAGCGAGAATCGGAGTGATTTCTTTCTCGTGGCGGTCCATGTTGGCCAGCCAAGCCTCGGATGTGCGCGCGTAATGCGTTCCGTTCACGCACCAGTGATCCCGCAATTTGAGATCATCTTGAAAATAGGCGAGCAGGTCGTCCGAAGGCATCGTCCCGCCCTCGAAAAAATACCGCGTGATCCAATCACTCGGATCCCTGCCCTCGAAATGATACGCCAGCGTCCTGTGCGTGAAAATGTGCACGAAAAGCAGGGCGCCGGGCTTCATCCAGGAGGCAACCTTGCGCAGCAGCAGCTCGTAATTCTTCATGTGCTCGAACATTTCGACCGACACCACGCGGTCGAATTCCTCCCGCGGCAGGTCCAGCTCCGCAACATTCGCCGTATGGATCTCCACGTTGCCCAGTCCGCGGCGCGCGGCCTCGCCCATGATGTATTCCTTCTGCGTCCTTGAATTGGAAACACCGAGAATCCGCGATGCCGGATACTTCTCCGCCATCCAAAGCGTGAGCGAACCCCATCCGCACCCCAACTCGAGCACGCGCTGACCGTCCCGGAGCCGCGCACGTTCGCAGCTGAGAGCCAGCATCGCTTCCTCCGATTCCGCCAGCGTCGTGTGGCGACCGGGCCAAAGGCCACCGCTGTATTTCATGCGCGGGCCCAGCACGTATTTGAAAAATTCCGTCGGCACCTCGTAATGCTGCTCGTTGGCCTCCTTGGTCTTGATCGCGACGGGCATCGACTTCAACTCGCGCACAAAATCCATAAGCGCGCGCTGCTGCCCCTCCACGCCCCCGCGGTCCTCGTCCTTGAGTTTGCGAGCGAGCAAATGGTCGATTCCCGCGCGGATGACAAAATCCGGGAGAAGTCCTTTTTCGAGAACGCGGTCGAGAAAGCTCATGGCATCCGCCGCGGCCACCACGGGAAAAACGCATTCGTGGTCCGCTGGTATTCACGGTAGTCCTCGCCGCGGGACTTCAGGGCGTGCTCCTCGGTGGCCTTGATCCCGGTGACACGCGTGAGAAAGAAATACATCAGGCCGGGAGCATAAACCGCCATCCACCCGCCCGGCGAGCCCAGCGCGTAGACAAAGTAGGCCAACCAGATCAGCCACTCGCAAAAGTAGTTCGGGTGACGGGAGTAGTTCCACAGCCCGATCCGGCAGGCCTTTGCTTTGTTCGCGGGATTCGCGCGGAAGCGGTTGAGCTGCGCATCGGCGACCGACTCGCCGAGCATGCCGGTCAACCACAGAAACATGCCGGCGTATTCGAACAAGCCGATGCCGCCGGAACCATTGATAGCAACCAGCACGAACGGCACGCTCAGCAGCGCAATCAGCGCCGCCTGCGCTTCGAAAAATCCGAAAAACATAAGCCACGTGTGACGCGGAAACTGTCCGCGCAGCGCCGCGTAGCGTCCGTCCTCCTTAGGATGATGCCTGGCCACACGGATGAGCAAATAAGTCCCCAACCGCGCCGCCCAAATCGTGACCATCAGGACCAGAGCAAAGCTTCGCGTCACCTCACCGCCGCCAATCACCGCACAGACCGCAACCACGGGAATGAATCCGTAGGACCAGAAAACATCGACAATGCCCGCGTTGTTCAACACGCGCGCCAGCAACCAGACGCCGGCCATCATGACCATTGGAATGACCAATGCGAAAACCATCAGCCGCCAGAACTCGGTCCAATCCGGCATCACGCGCACCCCCTACTCAAACCGCTCGGGCGATCCAGCGTCTCATTGTCCGCCCGCGTGTAGATCGCCTGAACCACACTGATATGACGCGTGGCAAACGCCGCCTCGCAATATGCGAGATAGTAGTCCCACTTGCGAATGAAGGTGTCGTCGAATCCCTGCGCCCGCACCGCGTCAAGCACGCGCAGAAAATTCTGCCGCCAAACATGGAGCGTCCGTGCGTAGTAAGGACCCATGTCGTCCAAATCGTGGAGAAACAGGTCTCCCGTGCGATTGAGCGCCGTGTTGACGCGACCGATGCTGTTGAGCAGCGATCCGGGAAAAATATGCCGCTGGATGAAATCCGTCCCGCGCCGCAACACGTCGTATTGCGAGTCGGGACAAGTGATGTATTGCAAGCCGAGCAACCCTTTGCGCGCCAACAAGCGGTGGCACTGGGCGAAATAACCATCGAGATATTTGTCCCCCACCGCCTCGAGCATTTCGATCGACGCGATCTTGTCAAATTGACCGTCCAGCTTGCGGTAATCCTGCAAACGCAAATCGATGCGGTCCGTCAATCCCGCCGCGGCTATCCGCCGCGACGCCTCGTCGAACTGCGCTTGCGAAATGGTCACTGTCGTCACGCGACAGCCGAAATACTTCGCCGCATGCATGGAAAATCCGCCCCAGCCGCTGCCGATTTCAAGGACGTGATCGGATGGCACCAAACGCAGCTTGCGGCAGAGCACGTCATATTTGCGCACCTGCGCCTGCTCGAGGGTCATCTCCCGGCTGTCCCAGTAGGCCGACGAATACGTCATCGTCGCATCCAACCACAGCGCGAAGAATTCGTTGCTGAGGTCGTAATGCTCGCGGATGTTGCGACGGCTGATGCGCAGGCTGTTCGGACGCAACCGGTGTGCCGCGCGGTGAGCCAGATTCATGAGCCCGATCCGCCGGTCCGTCCTGCCCGATCCCTCGAGGACCGTTGATTCATCCGCGTTGCGAATGAACCAGGCGATCACAGCAACCAGATCGTCGGTCTCCCAAAATCCGTCCATGTAGGCCTCCCCGAATCCCACCGGACCGCCCAGAACGCACGCACGGAAAAACTTGTCGTCTTTCACCCGGATCTCCGCGCGCGGCTCCTCTCCCAAACCGCCGAAAATTTTCTCGCTGCCGCCGGGCAACACCATCCTCAACCGCCCCCGCTGCATGCATCCCAGAGCCGAGAACAGGACCGATGCAAAATTCATCCAAATAATCATAGGCCAAGGCCCGTCGGCACTGGAAGAGCTTTAGGGGCGCTTGCTCAATGACTTGTGCGGACGGAACACGTCGCGCTGGTCCCCGGCGCGGCTTTCTTTCCAAAAAAACGGAACGCGTTTGAGCCAGAGCCGGAAAGCCTGCCAGTGGATAAGCGTTATGACTTTGAGCGTGATGAAGGGGAATTTGGCCGTGAACTTCGCGAGATTGCCGAAGGTCAGTTCGCGTCGTTTTCCGGTGAGCGTGCTGACGAGAACTTTCCCTTCCGCGTCATAGTCGTCGATGAAGATGCGCAAGCGCTCGTCGGGAAGGTGCAACCGGAAGTGAAACTCGAGATCGACCGGACTGAACGGCGACACGTAATACTCCTTGGGCACACGCACCTCGAAGTCGCACTTGCCTTCGGCCGAACGCGGAACGAGATAGGGCTTCAGCTCGCGGAAGGTGTTGCCCACCTCGACGACGCATGTTTCCGGCGTGCCGTCGGCATTGAAGCAAAAGTAGAGAGTGACCGGGTTGAACACATATCCGAACATGCGCGGGAAGCAGAGCATACGGATCGAGCCGGCCGGCTCGAGCGGACACCCCGAGCGCTCGAGGAACTCGCGGACATTGTCGGAGATCGGGCGGACTCTCTCGCCGTATTGGAAGTGGTCCTTGTCCCAGAGGCTGTAGATATCCGGCCGGTTGGTGCCGAAAATTTTCAGCTTCCTTGCCGCTTCATCCAATTCGCCCAGGTCGAGATAGAAATAAAAAACACGGTAGAGGAACTCGTGCTGCTTCGGGCGCAGGCGCCGGTGAAAGACGTCGCACTCGTAGAAGCACGAGTTCATGTCCACGGATCCTCGCCGCAAACCGCGTGTGCGCACTGCACGGCAGAGGCCAGCGCGTCTTCGTGAAAACCGTAGCGGAAGTAGCTGCCGCAGAAAAACACGCGCTGGTCTCGCGACTCGGCGTTGATCGACGGCAGATGGCGCTGCGCCGCCAGCGCCCCGCAGTCGAAGATCGGGTGCGTGTAGCTCGTCCGCCAAAGCACCGCCGACGGGTCGATGCGGTCGGCATAGTTGAGACTGACAAAATAATCCCGCCGGTCGGACACGCCCTGCAGCCGGTTCATGTAGTAGTGCGTGGACGGGCGCTCCCCTTCCTCACCCGGCTCCATGCGGTAGTTCCAAGCAGCCCAAGCCAGCTTGCGCCGCGGCATGACGGTCGTGTCGGTGTGCAACAGAGTTTCGTTGGCTTGGTAGCGGAAAGCCGAAAGGAGTTTGCGCTGCAGTTCCGTCGGTCTCGCAAGCAGCGCGAGCGACTCGTCGGCATGGGCGGCCAGAATCACGCGGTCAAAGTCATGCGAAGCGCCATCCTTGGTGCGGACTTTGACCCGGTCGGCCGTGACCTCCACCGAAGCGACGGGAGACAATGCATGGGCTTGCGGCAGGCCGGTCAGCATCCGCTTCACATATTCGCGCGATCCGCCGTCCACGGTGAACCAAGGATGGTGCGTGGTGACACCGAGAAAACCGTGATTGTGAAAAAATCTGACCAGCGTGGCGGCGGGAAAGTCCAACGTCCGTCCGGGAGTGATGCTCCAGATCGAAGCACTCATGGGCACAAGATAAAGCCGCAGGAAATCGTCGCCGAGCCGGTGGCGACGGACGAATTCGTCGAGCGACATCGACTCCAGCGAGTCGTCGTCCAAGGACGCGTTGGCCACGCGGAAGAAGCGCAGGATTTGCGCGAGCAGTTTGAGGAAGCGTGGACGGACCAAGTTGGCGCGTTGGGCGAAGACGCGGCTGAAGCCCATCCCGTTGTATTCGAGGTCGAGCCCCTCGTGACGGACGCTGAAGCTCATTTCGGTCGGCTTGATCGGGACGCGGAGTTCGTCGAAAAGGCGGACGAGATGCGGATACGTCACTTTGTTGAAGACCATGAACCCGGTATCGACCGGCAGAGCGCGGCCGTCCTCTTGGACTTCGACCGTGTTGGAATGGCCGCCGATGTGTTTCTCGCGCTCGAAAAGCGCCACATCGTAGCGCTTGCGAAGCAACCACGCAGCACCAAGCCCGGCGATGCCACCGCCGATGACGGCCAATCTTTCGCGGTTCATTCCGCCCGGTGCAGCGCCGGGGACGGCGCCGCGACAATGAACACGCTCACGCCGTGGCCCGCCCGCCGATGTGCTCTTCCTCGCGGTAGGCGGAAGCGGGCACGGGTTTCAACTTTCGCACGATCCCCAGCCAGGAGAGCAACTTGAGGGTGTAAAAAGTGGGGTCGAACTCCCACCAGTAGAAGCCCTGCCGCGCCGTCGCCTGGTAGCGGTGGTGGTTGTTGTGCCAGCCCTCGCCGAGCGTGATGAACGCGAGAATCATGCTGTTGCGGCTGTCGTCCTTCGTTTGATAACGCTTGTTGCCCAGCACGTGCGCCAGCGAATTGATGAAGCACGTCCCGTGGAAAAGCACCGTTGTGCTGATGAAAAATCCCCACACGAGCATCTGCAGAGGCGACGTGCCGAGCGACGGGAAAAACGACTGCAGGAACCATCCCCACGACAGCGTCACCGAAGCCAGGAAAATCGGACCGATGAGGTCGAAGCGGTTCAGAAAAACCAACTCGGGATATTTCGCGAGGTCTTTGATTTTCGAGTAATCGGTTGGAAAATTGCAGCTGCTGGTCAGCCACCCGATGTGCGCCCAGATGAAGCCCTGCATGCCGGGCGAGTGGAAATCCTCCAGTTCGTCCGAGTGTTTGTGATGATGACGGTGCACCCACGCCCACCACAACGCCCCGCGCTGCGTGCAGGTGAGGCCGAGGAACGCGGCGAGAAATTGCACGGGACGCGAAACCTCGAACGTCTTGTGGCTGAAATACCGGTGGTAAAATCCGGTGATGAGGAACATCCGCGCAAAATAAAGAAACGCCGCCGTGGCCAACGCGACCCAGCTCCAGCCGGTCCAGATCACGCCAAGGCAACCGAGATGCAGGAAGAGGAACGGCACCAAACGCCCCCATTCCATGCGCTCGGGCCGGTTGCGGATGACATCGGGATCACCCTCGAAATAATCGCTGTCGATAAAATTGATGAAGCGGCGGAGGGGCGGGACAGACGCGGCAGGCATGACTCTATTCTTCCGGCAAACCTAACTCGTGCAGCAGCCTCTGCAAGTCGTCGTTGCCATAGTATTCTATGACAATGTGGCCTTTTTGCTCGCCGTGGCGTATTTCGACGCGCGTGGAGAGACGCTGTTGGAGACGGTTCTCAAGGTGCCGCACGGCCGCGGGAACTTCGCGCGCGCCCCGGCTTCCGCGCCTCGGTCGACGTTCTTTGCGCAGATGTGCGGACACAAAATCCTCGGTCGCACGCACGGAGAGACCTCTCTTCATCACCTGCTCGGCCAGAGCCTGCTGGTCCTCGTGCGAGGGCAGTGCCAGCAGGGCTTTGGCATGGCCGACGCTCAAGCGCCCCTGCACGAGATGCGCCTGCAACCCGGCATCCAACTCCAGAAGGCGCATGGTGTTGGCAACGGCGGCGCGGCTTTTGCCGACTTTTTTGGCGATGTCTTCCTGCTTGAGCCGGAACTCCTCGGCGAGCCTTTTGTAAGCCTGCGCCTCCTCGATCGGATTGAGGTCTTCTCGCTGCAAATTCTCGACCAAGGCGAATTCAAGAACCTCGAGATCGGTCGCCTCGCGGACGATGACCGGCACTTCCTTGAGGCCTGCCTGCCCCGAGGCGCGCCAGCGGCGCTCCCCGGCGATCAATTCGTAGAGGCCGTTGACGCGACGGACGATGAGGGGCTGGATAATGCCGTTCTCGCGGATGGATTCGACAAGTTCCGAGAGATGTTCGGCCGGAAACGTGGTCCGCGGCTGCAGAGGGCTGGGGACGACTTTGGCAAGAGACACCGAGAGCACGCGATCTTCCCCGGCAGCCGCGGATGCGGTTGCAGGAGACGTCTTGGAAGGCGCAATCAAGGCGCCGAGCCCGCGTCCGAGTGCCGGTTTTGCCATGGACACGCAGTTTAACCGGACGCACGCCCCGATGGGAAGCGCGCGAAACCGAAGCGCGCGGTGACACGGAAGACGTTTCCCGTTAAAATTCCCGCTCGATGCAAAACGGGGGCCGCATGTTCGCTTGTCTGGGCTTGTGGGAGGACAGACACGCCCGCAACGGGCCGGAGCAGATGGCCTGTGACGAGGCGATTCTGGCGGAGGCGACCGGACCGGTGCTGCGTATCTTCCGTTGGTCGGGACCGTGGGTAAGCGCGGGCTATTTCGTGCCGCTGCAAAGAGCCGCTGCCGTGCGCCCCGACCTGCCCCTGTGCCGTCGTTGGACCGGCGGCGGAGTCGTGGTGCACGAGGGCGACTTTACTTTTTCCCTGGCCGTGCCGCGCGGCGAATCCTGGGCTTCCATGCGCCCCGCCGAAAGTTATCGCGTTTTGCACGAAGCCGTGGCGCGGGCGCTCGGGGCGCTCGGTGTGTCAGCGGCGCTGGCCGGAAAAACGGCCGGCGCGGGAGAAGAATGCTTCGCCAGCCCGGTAGCGCACGACCTCATGACCGGGGGACAAAAAATCGCCGGCGGCGCGCAGCGGCGGACGAGGTCGGGCCTGCTCCATCAGGGCTCGATCCAGATCCCGGACCTGCCGTCCGGCTTGGCGGAGGCGCTCGCATCGCAGCTCGCGGAGGAAGTGAAGGCTTGGACTCCGCCACCGGGGCTGGAGGAAAGGGTGCGCGCCCTGCACCGCGCGAAATATTCGCGGGAGGACTTCACCCACCTTTCTTCGCTCCCATGAAATCCTTTACAAGTAGTCACCCCGCGAAAATCCTGCCGAACCACCACCGGGGAAATTTTTCAACGAGTCCATGAAAAAATCTTCCAGCAAAACCTCATCCAAGACCGCTTCCAAAACACCCCGCAGGACAAAGACCGCCGCGGCGAAAAAAACGGCGCGGAGGAAAACGAAGGCCTCCAAGGCGCCCGAAGACGTGCACAAGTTCGAGGCCGCGCGTCCGGCCGGAAGACGCAAAGCGCCTGCGCGCGTCCTGAGGCCGAAGTCCGACATCGACAATCTCGGCGAACTGCCGCGCAGCTACGGTGATGACAGCATCTTCGTCGTCGCACAGGAACCGCACCGCCTTTTTTGCTATTGGGATTACACGCTGACCGACGGGCTTGACGGGCAGGTCTTCCTCCGCCATCGCCGGGAAGACTCGGACGAAGCCGAGGGTGAAGTGGCAGTGCCGGGTGAATCCAACAGCTGGTATCTCGCAGTGCGTGAAGCCGATGCGGGCTACGTTGTCGAATTGGGCGTCTATGACCACGGAAAGTGGCGAGTCCTCACCCGCTCCGGCGCGGTCCTCACCCCGAGAGACTCGCTCGCCGGCCCCGGTGATCCGGTCTTCGCCAACATGCCTTTCCACGCAACATTCCAGCAGCTCGTGGAGAAGTTGCGCGGCGAGATGCGCGAAGGCGAAAGCCTCGCCGAAGCGCTGGCTCGCCTGCAGAAGCGCGGCGATGTCTCGGTTTCGAACCTCACGGCGGCGCAGCGCATCTCGCTCGACACGCTGCTTTCGACAGAACTCGGCTCGCTCACCTCCGGCGACCTCGGGCGATTCCTCAGTTCGCCCGGGGCGAGCCTGTTCTCGGGCGGATTTGCACCGACTTCGTGGCCGGCACCAAGCTCCTGGACGGAGGCAGCGGGCGGGGTTTCCAGCGGTTTTTTGGCATTGTTCGGCTTGATCGGCGCCTCGTGGAGCAGCGCCGGAGCCTGGTCGTCGGCCCTGTCCAGCTGGTCGTTTTCCGCCATGTCGAGCTGGAGCGGCGCAAGCTGGGGAGCGGAAAGCAGCTGGCTGTCGAGTTGGCGCACCGCTCCACGCGGCTTTTTCATGCATGTGAACGCCGAGGTGATTTTTTACGGGGGCACGCACCCCGATGCCAAAGTCACCATCGACGGCAAGCCCGTCGCCCTGCGTCCGGACGGAAGCTTCCGCTACCATTTCGTCTTTCCCGACGGGAAATACGAGATCCCCGTCGAGGCAACGTCGCCCGATGGCGTGGAAACGCGGCGTGCGGTTTTGCGCTTCGAACGCACCACGGGTCGCGAAGGTGATGTGGGATCCACCGCGCAACCGTCTCTCGGCGCACCGGTCGGGCGGCAGGCGTAAGTTTGTTTTCCCGGGCGCAGCGGATCGGATAAATTGACGGGCGTGCCCGCCCCTGATGATGCGCTGACCGGCGCCTACCTCGATTATTTGCGCGACGAGCGCAACGCCTCGCCGCGGACGTTGGACAATTACGACCGCGCCCTCCGCGGGGCGGCGGAGTTTCTGGGCGCAAAGTCCTGGCACGACGCGGGACCCGAGGATTTCCGCGCGCACCTGTTCGAGATGATGAAGCGCAACCGGTCGCGAGCGACCATCCGCCTCGAATTCGCCGCGCTGCGCAGCTTTTACAGGTTTCTGTGCGAGCGCAAAGGCCTCGCGAAGAATCCGCTTCTCGACGTCGCGCTGCCCAAGGCGGAGAAGCGGCTGCCGGTCTTTCTGACCACGTCGCAGATCGAGTCTCTCCTGCGCGCCCCGCACCAGACCGAACCTGAAAAGCAGGCGCCCGTCTGGATGCCGTGGCGCGACGCTGCCATCCTCGAGCTTTTTTACTCGAGCGGTTTGCGGCTGGCGGAACTCGCGGCTTTGGATGTGCGCAGCATCGACCCGTTCAACGAGACCATCCGCGTGCTGGGCAAAGGGTCCAAAGAGCGCGTGGTGCCGGTCGGCGAACCCGCGCTCCAAGCCATCCAAGAATACAGGCACCGCGCGCGGGTGGACTCCGGCCCGCTGTTCATCAACAAGCTGCGCAAGCGCCTCGGCACCTCGTCCATCTGGAAAATGGTCAAAAAATACCTTCGCCTCGCGCAGATCCCCGTGCCTGCAAGTCCGCACAAGTTGCGCCACAGCTTCGCCACGCACCTGCTCGATGCGGGGGCCGATCTGCGCAGCGTGCAAAGCCTGCTGGGCCACGCGAGTCTCTCGACCACGCAGATTTACACCCACGTGACGACGGAGCGGCTGAAGAAGGCCTACGATGACGCCCACCCGCGGGCGTAGATCAGTTCACCACAGTCACCGGGGTCCCGTGCGAGACGTTGGCAAAAAAGATTTCCGCCATGCGCTCCGGCATGCGAATGCATCCGTGCGAAGCGGGAAATCCCGGCAGGAAACCGGCATGCATCCCCACCCCGCCGGCGAATCTCATGAAATAAGGCATCGGCGCACCGCGGAAAGAAGTGCCCGGAGGCTTCGGGTCCTTCTTCACCCCGACATTGGAAACGACAACAGTGCCGGAGCCGTCCACGTAATCGCCGTAAAGGTTGGAAACGTGGTCTTTGTTTTTTTGGACGATCTTGAAGTTGCCCGACGGCGTGGAAAAGCCCTCGCGGCCGGAAGAAATCATCGAGATCCCCACGAGCTTGCCGCCCTTGTAAAAAAAGGCCTTTTGTTCCCCGAGATCGATGGTGATGGACGGCGCGCCCGGCACACCGTCACCGTCCCAGTAGGAAACCGTGTCTGCGATGCCGACGTTCGACGGCTTGGAAACAACCTGCCCGCCGGAAGTGAGGTATTGGGTGCTGGAACTGGTGAGCCGGCGGTCGTAAGAGGCGCAACCGCCGAGCGCGCCCGCGAGCACGGCCAAGAGCAAAGCTGTCCGGATGACACTCATCAAAAACGCGTGAATAAAGCCGTGCTACGCGTTGCGGTCAAATCGAAATCCGCCCCGTAAACTTCAGCGGGGCAGCAAAATCGCCTCCGCCACGCTGTCGGGCCTCCCGGGAACGAACGCGATCGCGGTGTAACTCCGCCCCGCCGCCATGTCGCGCGTCGGCAGCGACGCCTCGTATTCGACTTTCTCGCCCGGATTCACCATGAGAGTGCTCGGAACCGGGGAAAGGGGCTGGTCCTCGGACCAGAGAAAGATTTGCCGCCCGTCCGGAGCACGCACCGCAAACTCGACCCGTTGTCCGGTCGGAAAATCCAAACGCAGAGTCCGCCGGCCGGTATTCACAACGGAATACACCGCTTCGATCTCCCTGCGTTCGGCCAAGGAAAAATCGGCCGGCTGCACGGCAAGGCGCGTTTGCAGCTCGCCGCGGGCTATGTCCGCGCCGGCAACGCGACCGGAGCGCGGGGCACAACCCCACGCCAAGGCGACCGCCAGGACAACGGCAAACCGGAACGCGAGCATGGCAGGGATTAAAACGCGCGCGAACCGCAGTTGCAATTCCCTCGCACCCTCGTTTAGGTGGAAGAATGCAACGCATCATCCTCATTGCAGCCGCCGCTGCCGCGCTTTTCTGCACGGGAGGCGCCAAAAAACCGGTCCTCGATCTGCGGATTCACACTGAAGGCATCGCGGCCGAGGCCCCGACCTTCGCTTTCCCTGCCAATCTGCTGGATGGGCGGGAGGTTTATCTTGCGCGCATGCCGCTCATCACGCAACGCGAGGTCCGCTCCGTGTATCCCTTCGCGGCCAAGGACGGATCCCAGGGCGTTTATCTGAAGCTCGACAGCCACGGCACCGGACTTCTGCAGCAACACACGATGGTGAAACAGGGCGGAATCCTCGTTGTTTTGCTCAACGGCAAGCAGATCAGCAACCTTCTCGTGGACAAACCGGTCACCGACGGCATCGTTTGCATCCCGCACGGTCTCGGCGAGGAAGAGATCGCCATCCTTACCACGGCGCTCCCGGTTCTCGGCGAGGAAGGCAAGAAGCGCCGATGATCCGGCGCGCCTTCTCAGCGGCCGCGGGCGCGGTTCTCGTCGCTTCGACGGCGGGCGCATTCCAACCCGTGCTGCCGACAGAAAACGACGCCCTTTTTCGCGGCACGCCGGAGGAATTCTACATGTTCACCGACCGCGACTTCGAGGGGCGCAAGTCGCACCCTTGGCAGGGGGGCACCTACGGCTTCAGCCGGGGGCCCGAGCGCATCGGCGGAAAAGTCGTCGGGACGAAGTTCCACGAGGGAATCGATATCGCGCCGGTGCGCCGCGACGTCGCGGGCGAACCGCTCGACGATGTGCGGTCGATCGAGGACGGCCGGGTGGTCCACGCCAGCAACGAGTCGCGGGACTCGAACTACGGCAAATACGTTGTTGTCGAACACATCGTGCACGACTCCCCTGTTTACAGCATCTACGCACATCTCGCCTCGTCCGACGTCGCACCCGGACAGCGCGTGGCCAAGGGCGACCGCCTCGGGCGACTCGGCTACACCGGGGCGGGGATCGACCGCAGGCGCGCCCATTTGCATCTGGAAATCGCGCTGCTCTGGCACGACGGCTTCGAGTCGTGGCACGAGGCCAATTTCCCGGAGCCGAACAAGCACGGGCTTTACAACGGTATCAACTTCATGGGCCTGGACGCTGCCTCGTTTTACCGCAGCCAGCGCAAAACTCCCGGCCTCACGCTCGGGGAGTTCATCCGCAGCCGGGACGCGTTTTTCCGAGTTCAATTCCCCGACTCGCCCGACTTCCAGCTTCCGCGCCGCTACCCGTGGCTGGTTTCCGGCCGCCAGGAAGGTGCGCGCTCGTGGATCGTGTCCTTCACGGCGGAAGGCTTGCCCACGGAAATCAAGCCCTCCGGGCAAACTGTCACCGCGCCGGCCATTGTCTGGGCCAAGCCTTCGTCGTTGCCATACGACAAGGCGACGCGTTCGCTGCTCGACGGACCGCCGGGCGCCCCGCGTTTGGGAAAGTCCGGCGAAAAGCTCGCGCAGCTTCTTGCATGGAACCCATCCCTCGGCACGGGTGCGGACCGCGCTCCTTAACGCGGCTTGTCAGCACCGTCCCGCCTCCGTAAGCTCCGGCAACAATGAGCGACCGGAGCCATTACGCTTACGACTCGAAAATCGAGGGGAATATCATCTTCACCCAGCTCGATACCGCCATCAACTGGATGCGCAGCAATTCCCTCTGGCCCATGCCGATGGGTCTCGCGTGTTGCGCCATCGAAATGATGGCCACCGCCGCCGCGCGCTTCGACATGGCGCGCTTCGGCGCCGAAGTGATGCGTTTCTCGCCGAGGCAGTCGGATGTCATGATCGTGGCCGGCACGGTGACCTACAAAATGGCCCTCGCCGTGAAGCGCATCTACGAGCAAATGGCCGATCCGAAATGGGTCATCGCCATGGGAGCGTGCGCCTCGAGCGGAGGCATGTATCGCAGCTACGCCGTCCTGCAAGGCATCGATCACCTCATTCCGGTGGACGTTTACGTTTCCGGCTGCCCCCCGCGCCCGGAGGCACTCCTCGACGGGTTGATGCGCCTGCAGAAAAAAATCATGGGCGAGCAGTCCTTCCTCGCGCAGAAAAAAGAATTTCTCGCCTCGGTTTGAGAATGACACCCGCCGAACTCAGCGACGTCCTTTCTTCGCGCTTCGCGGAGTCGATCACCGGAAAAACCGAATTCCGCGGCGAGCTGACGCTGACGCTCAGGCCGGACGCGATCCATGCCGTCTGCGCTTTCTGCAAGGACGAACTCGGGTTCGATCTGCTCCTCGACATTTCCAGCGTGGACCATTTCGAGCACGAACCCCGCTACGAAGTGGTTTACGAGCTATACTCTCTCGCCGGACGGACGCACCTGCGGCTTAAAACCACCGCTGTTGCCGAGGAGCCTTGCGTTCGCACGGTCTGCGACCTTTGGCCGACCGCGAATTGGCACGAACGCGAGGTGTGGGACATGATGGGCATCAAGTTTGACGGACATCCCGACCTGCGCCGCATCCTTATGTGGGAGGGCTACCCGTTCCATCCGCTGCGCAAGGACTTCCCGCTCGAGGGCAAATTCAGCGACGTGCCCGATGTCGCCTTCACCGAACCCGCCCCGCTAGCCGGCGGACCGTTCGTCACGGCGTCGGTCGATGGCACCACCGAAGTCCGCGAACCGCGCGCGCGCCGGGCGGGGGACGCTCCGCCCGACCGGGCATTCCAAGCGGAACCTTGATCTCCACCCGGGAAAAACTCGCCGAGTTCACCGGACAACTCGCGCGCCACAAGACCATCGGGCTCGATACCGAGGCCGACAGCCTGCACAGCTACCGGGAAAAAATCTGCCTCGTGCAGGTCTCGTCGCCCGACGGCGTATGGCTCGTGGATCCGCTGGCGGACGGCACAGACCTCTCGGATTTCTATGCCTCTCTCGCGCGCCACACCCTCGTCATCCACGGCGCCGACTATGATCTGCGCCTTCTCGGACGCCACGGATCGTTCGACGCGCGCGACATTTTCGACACTTCGATCGCGGCACGTTTTGCCGGCCTCGAACAGATCGGCTACGCGGCGCTCGTGCAGAAGTATTTCGGCGTGGCGCTCTGCAAGGCGTCGCAACGCGCGGACTGGGGGCGCCGCCCGCTGCCCCCGCGCATGGAAGAATACGCGCTGAACGACGTGCGGTATCTCCTGCCACTGGCGGAAATCCTGGAAAACCGTCTCCGCGAACTCGGACGCTGGAAATGGTATCTGCAATCGCGCGACGCCATGGTCCAAAGCGCACGCGAACCGCGCGAGCGCGACCCCGAGAGCGCATGGCGCATCAACGGCAGCAGCAAACTTTCACCGCGCGAATCCGCCGTCCTTCGCGCCCTCTGGCATTGGCGCGAGTCCGAGGCCAGTGCCTGGGATCGCCCGACGTTCCACGTCATTTCCAACGACCGCCTGATCGATGCCGCCCGCAATGCGGTTGCCGGACACAAAGTGGAGGCCCACCGCATGCCCCCGGCGCGCTACGCCCGGTTCAGGGAAACCCTGCGTTCCGCCCTCGATCTTCCCGAAAGCGAATGGCCCGTCTTCGAGCGCGAGCGCAAGCCGCGCCCCAGCAACGCCGCCTGCCGTCTTTTCGAGCAACTGCGGGAAAAGCGCGACACCGTGGCCAGACAACTCGCGATCGACCCCGCACTTATCGCCTCGAGAATGACTCTGATGTCGGTCGCCCAACAGAACGGCGCCCGCCTTCTGCCGTGGCAGCGCGAGCTTCTGCAAATCGATGAGCCCGTCGGCCGTTGAAAATATACGTCGAGCTCTGGCCGAGGACCTCGGCTCGGGCGACATCACGTCCGAGTGCTTCATTCCGCACGACCACACATCGACCGCCAACATCATCGCCAAAGAAAGCGCAATCCTCGCCGGCAACGTGGTGGCGGCCGAAGTCTTCCGCTTGGTCGATCCCGACACAAAGATCGGAGAGGCGAAGCACGATGGGCAACGCATCGGGCCGGGCGACATCGTTCTCACCGCCCGCGGCCCGACCCGGGCTCTTCTGGCCGCCGAACGCACGGCACTGAATTTCCTGCAACGCCTCAGCGGGATCGCCACGCTGACACGCGCCTTCGTTGATGCGGTAGCCGGAACCGGAGCAGTCATTCTCGACACGCGCAAAACCACACCCGGACTCCGCGAATTCGAGCGCCTCGCCGTCCGTTCCGGCGGGGGAACCAACCACCGCTTCGGATTGTTCGACCGGGTGCTCGCCAAGGACAATCACCTTGCCGTCACCGGCGACGCGGCCGGGCTCCAAAACGCCATCGACGAGGCAAAGAAACGACGCCCCGGCATCACGGTCGAAATCGAAGCGGACACACTCTCACAGGTCTCGATGCTCTGCGAACTTCGCGGCATCGACATCATTCTCCTCGACAACATGACCAACGACCAATTGCGCGAGGCTGTCCGGATCCGCGGCTCACGCAGGATCCTGCTCGAAGCCAGCGGCGGTGTGGGCTTGCAGACGGTGCGCTCCATCGCGGAGACCGGCATCGACTGCATATCCGTAGGCGCCCTCACCCACTCCGCGCGAGCCGTCGATTTCTCGATGGAGCTATCCCGGCCGTAGGCGTGGACGCGAACTTCCGAGACGACGCGAGCCGCATCCTTGCCTTCGCCGTCCGACCTGCTTAATTGGCTTCTTAGCGCATGCACCCGCAAAAAGAAGCTTTGGTGCGTCTCCTCTCCGACGATGACGAGCAGACCGTGCGTCTGGTCAAGGAGCAGCTTGTCCTTGATGGCTCCGGGAATCTTGATGACCTCCGCGACCTGGCGTCGTGTGATGACCCGGCCGCCGCGCTGCACGCCCGCGACGTCCTCCACGAGGTCGTGCAGAACGAGGCCCTCGCACGCTTTGAACACCTCTGCGCGCACTTCACCGACCAGTCCGACCTTGAAGAAGCGGCATGGCTCTTGTCGGCCGCCATGATGCGCGGCGTCGAGCTTGCGCCCTACCGTCAGCGCATCGGCGCTTGGGGGGCCGAACTACGCCGGCGCTTGCGGCGCGCCGATTCGGACCGCCAACGCGTGGAAATGATGGCCGCCTTCCTTGGAGGCGAACTTCTTTTCGGCGGGAACACGGACGACTACTACAACGAATGCAACTCGCTGCTGCCTTGCGTCCTGGATTCGCGCAAGGGCATACCGATCACGCTCACGCTGGTTTACATGCTCGTCGGCCAGCAAGCCGGGGCGCCGGTGGAAGGCATCAACCTTCCGGGGCACTTTCTCGCCCGTCACGGGGAAGTCATGTTTGACCCGTTCCACCACGGGCGCATTCTCGGGCGCGGCGACTGCGAGGAAATCCTGCGCCGGCAGAGTCAGCGCCTGGAGGATTGGCATCTGGCTGCGACCGGACCGAGGCAAATTCTCACCCGCATCCTCGCCAATCTCCTTTACGTGTCGCACCACAAGGGTGACGGCGCCAAATACGCACTGCTCAAACATTGGAGCCGTCTTCTCGTCCACACCTGATGCAAGCCGAAGTCATCAACACCGGTTCCGAACTCCTTCTGGGATTGGTCACGAACACGCACCTTGGTTACTTGGCGGGCGAGCTGGAACCATACGGGATCACAATCGCGCGCCAAGTGTGCGTCCCCGACGGACCACCCATTCGCGATGCCTTGGACTCCGCCCTCGATCGCGCGGACCTCGTTTTCGCGACCGGCGGGCTTGGACCGACGACGGACGACATCACGCGCGAGGCGGCAGCGGAACTGCTCGGCTTGCCGCTACTGCCCGACGAACACATTTTATCGGGGATCCGCGAACGTTTCGCACGGCGCGGACTTCCCATGGCCGACCGTGTCGCCCGCCAAGCCATGGTTCCCGTCGGCGCGGAAATCCTGCCGAATCCCCACGGCACGGCGCCGGGGCTTTACTTTTCACCGTCCGTCCTCGGCGGGCGCAAAGCGCGGCACCTGCTCCTTCTTCCCGGACCGCCACGCGAACTGCGACCCATGGTGAACGACCACGTGCTGCCAAAGTTGCGATCCGTTCTGCCGCCGTCGTCCTTGCGCGAGCGCAGGATCTACCGCCTGACGGGCATCGGCGAGAGCCAAGTCGAGGAACGCATCGGGAAAGAACTCGAAGAGCGCGGCGACTTGGAGGTCGGCTACTGCGCGCGTCCGTCGGAGGTGGATTTCCGCCTCATCGGGCCGCCGGATATCATCGCGTCGGTCGATTCGCGGGTGCGCACGGCCATGGGAGAATGGATCTATTCGGACGGCGAACCGCTGGAAAACGCGGTTGTCGGTCTGCTGCGTGAAAGGAAGCTCACGCTCGCCCTCGCCGAGTCGTGCACCGGCGGCACCTTGGCCGGACGCATCACCAACGTGCCGGGCGCATCGGAAGTGTTTCTTGCCGGTTATGTGACCTATTCCAACAAAGAGAAGCAACGCGCCCTCGGGGTGCCGCATGATCTTATTGAAGCCCACGGGGCGGTGAGCGAACCGGTCGCGGTTGCCATGGCCGAAGGCGCACGGCGCATTTCCGGAGCCGACGCGGCGCTATCCACCACCGGCATCGCCGGACCGGGGGGCGGCAGCGAAACCAAGCCTGTCGGCACAGTGTTTGTCGCTCTCGCAGCCAAAGGACATGAGACTGTCGTGCGCCGTTGTTACTTCCCGCTCGATCGCGCGACCTTCAAGCACATGGCCACCAGCGCGGCACTCGATCTCCTTCGACGGCATGTGCTCGCTCTTCCCCTCAATCTCGGCGGAGGCTCTTCCTCGCCGAGGCTGGGCTGACACGCACGAATCGACCGGACTCTATTTCTTGCTGAACTCGAGATGGTCCTTGTCGAGGTCGGCAACGATGGAATCGCCCTCGCCGAAGGCACCGTCCAAAATCGCCGAGCTGAGCGGGTTCAGGATTTCCTGCTGGATCACGCGCTTGAGTGGACGCGCTCCATAGGCCGGATCGTAGCCTTCCTTGGCCAGGAATTTCCTGGCTTTGTCCGTGAGCGTCAGCCGGATGTTCTGCTGGTCGAGACGCTTGAGCAGCCGCTTGAGCTGGATATCGACAATGCTCGCGATTTCTTTGTCCGTGAGGCGGTCGAAAATGATCGTTTCATCGATGCGGTTGAGAAACTCGGGACGGAAGTGACCACGCAGCGCTTCCATCACGCGGCGGTTGCGCTCATCGACCGGCAGATCTTCCATGATGTATTGGCTGCCGATGTTGGAAGTCATGATGATCACGGTGTTCTTGAAATCCACCGTGCGCCCTTGGCCGTCGGTGATGCGACCGTCGTCGAGAACCTGCAGTAGAACGTTGAACACATCGCCGTGCGCTTTTTCCACCTCGTCGAAGAGGACGACGGAATAAGGATGGCGACGGACGGCCTCGGTCAGCTGGCCACCCTCGTCGTATCCGACGTAACCCGGGGGGGCGCCGATAAGGCGCGCGACGGTGTGCTTCTCCATGTATTCGCTCATGTCCAAACGGACGATGGAGTTCTCGTTGTCGAAAAGGAATTCCGCCAGAGCTTTGCAAAGCTCGGTTTTTCCGACACCGGTGGGTCCGAGGAACATGAATGACCCGATGGGGCGGTTCTCGTCCTGCAAGCCCGCTCGCGCGCGGCGCACGGCGTTTGAGACCGACTTGATCGCCTGCGTCTGGCCGACCACACGCTCCATGAGGCGCTCCTCCATTTTGACGAGTTTTTGTCTTTCGCCTTCCTGCAGGCGGGAGACGGGAATGCCGGTCCAAGTGGATACGACTTTCGCCACATCGTCCTCGGTGACTTCCTCGCGCAGGAGCTGACCGCCGCCTTCCTTGGCGAGCTTTTTGTTGTGCGCCTCGAGCTTCGCCGTGAGTTCGGGAATTTTGCCGTATTGAATCTCGCTCGCTTTGGCGTAATCGCCTTGGCGCTGGGCCATTTCGAGCTGGTTCTTGAGATCCTCGACCTGCTCGGCGAGCTTGCGCGACTCGGTGACTTGCTTCTTCTCGTTCTGCCACTGGGCTTTGAGCTTCGAGCCCTGTTCCTTGAGGTCGGCGAGTTCTTTTTCCAACTTCGCCAGGCGCTCCTTGCTGGCGGAATCCTTTTCCTTCTTCAGCGCGGTGCGTTCCATCTCGCCCTGCATGATCTCCCGCTCGAGCTTGTCGAGTTCCGTGGGCATCGAGTCCAACTCGATCTTCAGGCGCGAAGCGGCCTCGTCGATGAGGTCGACCGCCTTGTCGGGCAGGAAGCGGTCGCTGATGTAGCGGTCGCTGAGCACGGCCGCACCGACCAGGGCGCTGTCCTGGATGCGAACCCCGTGGTGAACCTCGTAGCGCTCCTTCAATCCGCGCAGGATCGCGATGGTATCCTCGACGCTCGGTTCGTTCACCATCACCGGCTGAAAGCGGCGCTCGAGGGCGGCATCTTTTTCGATGTATTTTCGGTATTCATCGAGCGTCGTCGCCCCGATGGTGCGCAGCTCTCCACGAGCCAACTGCGGCTTGAGCATGTTTGACGCGTCGGCCGATCCCTCGGCCGCCCCCGCACCCACGATGGTGTGAAGCTCGTCGATAAAGAGGATGATCTGCCCTTCCGAGGATGTGACCTCTTTGAGGAATGCCTTGAGCCGCTCTTCGAATTCTCCGCGGAATTTCGCGCCGGCAATCATCGCCCCGATGTCCATGGCGATGATCTTTTTGTTCTTCAGCGAATCCGGCACATCCCCGCTCACAATCCGCCGCGCCAGACCCTCGACAATCGCCGTCTTGCCCACGCCGGGCTCGCCGATGAGAACCGGGTTGTTCTTCGTCCGCCGCGAGAGCACTTGCATGGTCCGGCGGATTTCCTCGTCGCGTCCGATGACAGGGTCGATTTTCCCTCTTTTGGCGAGGTCCGTCAGATCGCGCCCGTATTTTTGCAACGCCTGGTATTTTTCCTCGGGGTTCTGGTCGGTCACACGCTGAGATCCGCGCACCTCGACCAACGCCTGCATCAACTTGTCGTGGGTCGCGCCGTCCTCACGAAGCAACTTGCCCGCCGTGTCCGAGGCTTGGGAGAGGGCGAGAAGGTAATGTTCGGCGCTGAGATATTCGTCCTTGAGCTTCGCCATCACGGCTTCGGCCGCCTCCAGGGTTTTGCGCAAGTCGTTCCCGATATGGGGCTGCCCGACCGCACCGGAAATCTTGGGCCGGCGGGCCAGTTCCGCGTTCAGTTGTTCGCGCAACCGCGCCACCGAAACCCCGACCTTTTGCAGCAGGGGCACAGCGACACCCTCCGACTGTTCGAGAAGGGCGAGAAGGAACTGCTCGTTGCCGATTTCCTGCTGGTGAAGTTTGCCGGTCAGATCGGCGGAAGCGTTGAGCGCCTCCTGCATTTTCTGGGTGAAGCGGTCGGGTCTCATGCAGCCCGGAGGCTAGCACTATTTCAAACGGATACGCATCCGAATAAATGCTGGGATGTCGAGGTCCTGCCCGTCGACCATGGTCGGATCGAGGTCTTTGAAGCGCCCGCGCATGGCTTGGTCGAGAGGCAACTCTTCCTGGGTCTGGCCGGCCGCGGTGCGCTTGCCTGTCTTGCTTTTGCCCCGGGCGGGTTTTCCAGTTTTGCCGGCAGCATCGTCCGGAAACGCGTTTTCCTCATCCTGCGTCAACGCCTCCCCGATTTCCTCGCCGCCCATCATTCCGGAAGACTTTGTCCCGGCAAGAATGGTCACACCGAGCGTGTCGCCCGCACGGGGATCGGTGCCGACACCGAGAAAGATCTGCGCCGAGTCATCGGCGTGGCGGGAAAGATGACGCAGAACGGATTGGACTTCCGCCAAGCGCAAACCGGCGTCTCCCGTGACATGCACCAGCACATGATCGGGACCCGACAGCGTCCTGCCGTTGCCCAGCAATGGACTGCGCAGCGCTTGCTCGACCGCTTCGCGCGCACGATCGGAGCCCGACGCCTCGCCATGACCGAAATGGCATCGCACCTCGGCACCGCGGAACATTTGCAGGAGTTCATCGGGGCCGACGCGCAGCACTGCGGGAAGCCCGAGCATGCGGCCGAGGGCACGCACGGTTTGGACGAGGATTTGCGATGCGGCATCGAACGCTTGCGTGACCGTGGCGTCGTCCGGCGCAGATTCGGACATGCGATCGTTCTCGAAGCAAAGAACCGCCGCACAGTGGAGTCCCAATCGGCCGAGCGCCGCGCGGGCCTGCCCGGTGCGCTGAGCACCCTCCAAAGTGAACGGCAGTGTCGCAAGGCCGAAGACGAGGGCTCCCGCCTTCTTGGCTTCCTCCGCCACGACGGCCGCGGCGCCGGACCCCGTGCCACCGCCCAAACCCGCGACAACAAGAACCACCTCCGCACCGCTGCACTCGCCGCGTATTTCCTCGATGCTCTCGCGGGCGGCGGCTGCACCCAGCGAAGGGTCGCCGCCGGTGCCGAGACCCTTGGCGGCCTCGCGCCCGAGCTGCACCTTGCGCGGCGCAGCGGAGGCCAGCAGCACCTGCGCATCGGTGTGCATGGCGACAAGATCGGAGTCCGGAGCCTCGCGCGAAAGTTTCTCCAGCAAGGCCACCCCGGCTCCGCCGACCCCGATCACTTTGAACGAAGTCACGGGCGCGAACGGTTCCGCCACGCTGCCGCTGCTGCCGAGGGAGAT
Organism: Chthoniobacterales bacterium; assembly: GCA_018883245.1. Lineage (NCBI taxonomy): Bacteria > Pseudomonadati > Verrucomicrobiota > Spartobacteria > Chthoniobacterales > Chthoniobacterales bacterium. Next base: position 69,410 of record VEQL01000003.1, on the reverse strand, counting down.
CATAGTCCGGGGATGAATTTGCCCAACTTGCTGCGAAGGCGGTCGAAGATGGAAATATCATCGAGCGCGTCCTGCGCGGCCTGCGCGAAGAGCACCAGCCCCACGGCCGTGCTGAAACGCGGGCTCTCGAACAACATCCCGGGGCCCAGGAAAGGCCGGGGCGTGGCCACGCGCGCCGGCACGCCGAAAACCTCGGACGCCAGCGCGGCAAGACCCTTGAGTTCGGCCGTTCCGCCGGTGAGAAAAATTCCAGCGCCGAGGAACTGGGCCTGACGGTCGAAACTGAGCCGCCTTTTCAGCAGCGTGAAAAGTTCGCGCACCCGTGCTTCGGCCACGGCGTTGAGATTCCGACGCTCGATCTCTCCTCCGGAATAGGTGGGGTCCTCCATCTCGATCGTGCCGCGCGCCTGCGTCGCGCCCGGGGAGACGTCGGCGTGCTCGACCTTGATTTTTTCCGCCCACTTGGTCGGCACACGCAGGCCGATGGCGATGTCGTTGGTGATGTGGTCGCCGCCCACGGCGAGAACGCCGCTCTGGCGCACGGCACCGTCGCGGAACAGGATGTAGTCGGTCGTGCCGCCGCCGATGTCGATGACCAGCGCCCCGAGTTCGCGCGAGGACTCGTCGAGCACAGCATGGGCCGAAGCCACGGCGCTGGTGACGACATTGACCACGCGCAGATTCGCCTCGTGGATGCAGCGCAGGTTGTTTTGGATGCGCGTCTTCGTCCCGTGGACGATATGGTATTCCGCCTCGAGCCGCCGGCCGATCATGCCGAGGGGACTCGCCACGCCCTCCTGCCCGTCCACGTAGTAGCGCTGGATGATCGTGTGCAGGAAGACATTCCCCGCGGGGATGTTCACATCGCGCGCGCTCTGCTCCACCTCGTAGATGTCCTCCTCCTCGATCTCGTCGCGATCCTCGGGGATCTGGATCCCTCCGCGGTTGTTCAGGCTGTCCACGTGGGACCCGGTCACCGCCGCCACCACGTTGGTGATTTCACGGTCGGCCTTCTCCTCCGCCTCGGACACCGCATCGCTCAGGCAAAGAGTGATCTTGCCGATATCGACAATCTCGCCTTTGCGCACCCCGCGGGAGGGCGCTTCACCGCTGCCGATGATGCGAAGCAGACCGTCACTGCGCGTCTCGGCGATGACCGCCGCGACCTTCGTCGTTCCGATTTCCAATCCGACATGGAGATTTGTGCGTGCCATGGTCAGGACTTCTTTTTCTTTGGCGCCGGGGCGGGAGCCGGTTCCGGCGCGGGCGGCGGATCATCGCGGAATGTCACCGGCGTGTTGCGCGACGGAATGAGGTTGGCGGTCGCGATCTTACGGGATGACTGGCCGACGTGCATGAGGATGAACCGGAGCCGGTCGAGCTGCGCGGACAAGTCGTCCAGACCGAAGGTGTAACGCGTCTGGGGATCGTCCCACGCAAGAATGCACCATCCCTTGCCCACGTCGGCGGCGCGCAGGCTCACCTGGGGATCGGCGCGCTCGGCCACACGGTCGAAAAGCTCGACGGCCGCGCGCAGTTCGCGAAGCTCGACACGGTCGCCCGGTTTCCATTGTTCCGTCGGAATGCCGTAGATCACCGGAAGACCCGCCTGCGCGGGCTCGAAACCTTCCGGTTTCATCATGACGCCGTCCCGGTCGATCAGGCGCGAAGTCTCCATGGCAGATGGATCTTCACCCGTGTCCTTGGGCGCGATCCACGCCACCGGCTTGCGGGCGTCGATATCGATGACCACCTTGTCCGGCAGCATCCGCTCGACACGGGCGTCCTTGATTTTCGGCACCGCGGCCAGCGTCCTCTGGGCGGCCTCGAGATCGAGCGAGAAGACATTCACGCCCTCGCGTATACCCGTCATTGCCAGCGCCTCCTCGCGTGTCATAACGCCATCGGTGTCAACCTCGACAACCCGCACGTTGTAGCGGTCGTTGCCGTGAAATTGCCACTGGATGAGCGCACGCACGCCGAGCCATGCAAAAGCAAGCAGACCGGCGACCACCACGGCCTCGCCAGCGTAAAGGACGATCTTCTGGTTCCTGCGCCGGCGCTCGGTCTCGGCCGTGGCCGTCACTTCGAGCAGGTGCTGCCGTCTTTTCTTGCGGACGGGGCGGCGCGAGCGGGCAGTTCGACGGCGGAGGATGCTCATGGACGAAGCGGAAAACGTTTCAGCGACAGGCAGGCAATCTCCTCGCAAAGTTCGAGGAAGCCGAGACCGGCAGCGGCGGCTGCTTTGGGCAGAAGACTGGTCTCGGTCATGCCCGGAATTGTATTGGCCTCGAGAACGCAGGGCGAGCCATCGGCGCGAAGCAGGATATCCACGCGCGAATAGACCTCGAGGCCGAGCGCGCGGTGCGCGGCAAGGGCCGCCTCCTGCACCCTACGCGTCGTCATGGCGTCGAGCGGGGCCGGGCAAAAATACTCGGACGCGCCCTTGGTGTATTTGTGGGCATAGTCGTAGAAGCCTTCAAGCGGCCGGATCTCGACAACCGCCATGGACCGGTCACCCACCACGCCCACCGTGAGTTCGCGGCCCTCGACGAATTCCTCGACGAGGATTTCTTTGTCGAGCGTGGCGCAATCCGCCAGCGCCGGGGCGAGTTGGCCTTCGTCACGGACGATATGCACGCCGACGCTTGAACCCTCGCGCGGCGCTTTGACCACCAGCGGCACGGGCAGCGTCGGACGCGCACCTGCGGGGATTATTTCCCAGCGCGCGGTCGGAACGCCTGCTCGCTCGAAGATCTTCTTGCTTTCTTTTTTGTCGAAAGCGACGCGGCTGCCCGCGGCACCCTCGCCCGTGTAGGGAATTCCTTTGGCATCGAGCAAGGACTGCAACTGCCCGTCCTCGCCGAACGTGCCGTGGACCATGTTCACGCAAAGGCCGGTGTCCGGCGGCAACACAAAGTCGGTCCCGGCGATTTCCAGCGGCGTGACACGGTAGCCGCCCCGCCGCAGGGCATCCGACACGGCATTGCCCGAGCGCAAAGAAACCTCGCGCTCCGAACCCGGTCCGCCCATGAGCACGACGAGATGAAGATCCGCGAGCTCCGTTCTCACGAAGGCTCCTCCCCGATGATCTGCACCTCGGTCTCAAGTCTTACGCCGTGATGTTTGAGCACCTCGGCTCTCACCTGCTCAACAAGCGCAAGGACTTCGGAAGCGGTCGCGCCGCCCTCGTTCAGGATGAAGTTGGCGTGGACATCGGATACGCGCGCCGCGCCGACGCGGAGATTTTTGAGACCCGCCGAATCGATAAGCTGCCCCGCTTTGCCGCCTTCGGGATTGCGGAACACGCAACCCGCGCTCGCGCCGGCGGGCTGCGACGACTTGCGCTTGGCCGCGTAATCGCGCGTTCGGGCTTCGACTTCGGGGGAAGGAGCAGGCGTGCCGCGGAAAACAGCGGAAAGCGCATAGTTTGTGCGCAGAAGCGGCACGCTGCGGTAATGAACTTCGAAATCGCGCGGCGATCGCTCGAAAATATTCCCCTCCTGGTCGGCATAGCGCAGCAGAGTCACCTGGTCGAACGCCTCGACCCCCATCGCCCCGGCATTCATGCGCAGGCATCCACCCACGTCCCCCGGGATCCCTTCCATCCACTCGAAGCCGGCGAGACCCGCGGCGACAGCCGCGCCGCTCAGGGCTTTGAGTCTCACGCCCACGCCTGCACGGATTGTGTGACCCTCGGTCGAGAATTCCCCGAACACGCCGCGGCGCAGCCGCACCACCACACCGCGCAAGCCACCGTCCCGGACGACGAGATTCGAACCGCGTCCGATCACCATGAAAGGCAGACCTTGTTCGTGCGCGGTGCGGGCCAATTCGCAGAACCCCTCCTCCGTCTCCGGTTCAAGCCAGAACTGCGCGGGACCACCGACCCTCATGGTCGTGTGCTTGGCCATCGGTTCATACAACCGGGCAATGCCGGGCCCCATGGCCGCTCGCAACTTTTCCAGCATCGCCAAGTCTCTGGCAAGGGCCGCAGCCTGCTCGTGGATGTTGCCGGCTCCGAGCGTGACGAGCAGGTCCCCCGCATGCAGCAAGTGGCCGGCTTCGATGCCGGCCCGCTGGCGCGAGGCAAAATACGACGTATGCGCGCAACCCGCCGATCGCGCCGCCTCGGCCACCAACCCTCCGTCGACACCGGGAATCGGGGGCTCGCTGGCAGGATAAATTTCGGTCACCACCACGGCATCGGCTTCGGCCAGCGCACGACCGAACTCGTCTTTGAGCGCCAGGGTGCGCGTGTAGCGGTGCGGCTGGAAGAGCAAAATGACGCGCTTGCGCCCTGCCCCGCGTGCGGTCCGGATGACCGCCGCGATCTCCGTCGGATGATGACCGTAATCATCGACGATCAGGTAGTCATCGGAAGAATACACCACTTCGAAGCGCCGGCGCGCACCGCGGAACCCCTCCAGCGCCGCGACGCATTTTCCGAGATCCAGACCGAGTTCGGTCGCAAGGGCGAGCACGGCCGTGGCGTTGAGCGCGTTGTGCTCGCCGGGGACATTGAGAGTGACGCGCGCCAACTCTTTTCCTTCGCGACAGAAACTGAACTTCGAACCGAAGACGGCACCCTCGAAGCCCGCATAGGCATAAGCGCCCGTGCGGCCGTAGGACACCGTGCGCGGGCGACCGGAACAAACCCGCGAGGCGCCGGCGTCGTCGGCGCAGAAGAAGATTTTTCCCGTCGTCTGGTCGAGGAGCTTGGAGAAAGCCGCGTCGATCGCCGCGATGTCGGCGTAATGGTCGAGATGCTCCGGTTCGATATTCAGGACGATGGCGTGCTCGGGATGGTAGCCGGTGATGGTGCCGTCGCTCTCGTCTCCCTCGGCCACGAAATACTCGCCGCCCGCGTCCCATCGCGCATTCGTGCCGAGGATCGGGATCTCTGCACCGACATAATGCGAAGGGTGCGCCCCGGCCGCCCGGAGAACATGCGCGGCCATGGCCGAGACGGTCGTCTTGCCGTGCATGCCGCAGACAAGAATTCCCTTTTTGCCGAGCATGAGAGCGGCCAGTGCTTCCGCGCGACGGACCATCGGTTTGCCCAGACGCGACGCCGCGTCATAGGCCGGATTGCCGGGCCGGATCGCCGAGGAATAAATGACCAACTGCGCATCGGCGACGTCCTCTGCCCGCTGCGGCGTCCGAAAATCCAACCCGAGGGTCTGCAAGCGCTTCACCTCGACCGAGTCCACCTTGTCGGATCCGCTGACTTTGTGTCCCAAGGCGAGCAAAAGCGCCGCGATCCCGCTCATCCCCGATCCGGCGACGCCGATGAGGTGGATGCGCCGCGGCGACCCGTGCAATTGCTCGGCCAGTTCCTGCGTTGTCATTCCCGCACTCCAGTCAGCACCCCGGCCACCCGGGCCGCCGCATCGCGCGGGGCCAGACCCTTGGCTGCCGTTGCCATGTTGGACAAAATCGAGGGCGACTCCAGCAAAGACAGAATCAGCGCGGCAAACTCCTCCGGCGTTGTGCCCGTTTCCTCGGTCACGCGCGCCGCACCGGCCCGCACGAAGATCCCGGCGTTCAAACGCTGGTGGTCCTCGGCGGCATGCGGATAGGGAATGAGAACCGACGGCAATCCGAACCACGACAATTCGCCGAGGCTCGCGGCGCCGGAGCGGGATATGACAAGGTCCGCCGCGGCATAAACATCCTGCATACGGTCGCAAAACGGCAACACGACGGCGGGAATACCGGCTTGGCGGTAAGCGTCCTCCACGGCGGGCGCCTCGCGCTCCCCGGCGAGGTGAATGACCTGCAGTTTTTTGTCTGTCATGTTCGGGGCGGCGCGTGTCACCAGCGCGTTGATGCCGGAGGCTCCCTGGCTGCCGCCCATCACAAGCAGCGTCGGCTTTCCGGCGTCCAACCCCAGCCGCTGTCTGGCCTCTTCGCGCGTCGGGACATTTTCGCCCAGCTCGCGGCGGATAGGCGTCCCCGTGACGCGTGTTTTGCCGGCCGGAAAGTGCCGCGCACAATCATCGAATCCGAGCAGCACCGCGCGGCAAAATCGCGCGGCAAGACGGTTGGCCTTGCCGGGAATCGCGTTCGACTCGTGCAGGAAAGCCGGTATGCCCCGCCGCCGCGCCGCAATGAGCGGCGCGATGCTGGTGAATCCACCCATCCCCAAAACCGCGTCCGGCGGATCCGCACCAAAGATCGCCCCGCACTTTTTGAAGCTCGCGCGCAGACGGCTCAGGAAGGCGACGAGCGCGGGCGAAAACAACGAAGGCAGCCCGATGGACGGCAGTTTTTCGCTCGGCAGATCGGGATGGTTTCGCAGGGCGCGCTGATCGACCTGTTTTTCGGAGACAAGCAGCAGGACGTCGTGCCCGCCCGCGCGCAGGACCTCCGCCACCGCCAACCCGGGAAACAAATGACCGCCCGTTCCGCCGCAAGCGATGACGAATTTCATGGATCAGAAACGGACCGCGAGGCTGGTGGCCGGGACGGCACGCGCGCGGGTTTTCGGCACACGCCGGCCTTGGCGGTGGATATTCAGCAGCATGCCGACGAGCAGCATGGAGACGGCGAGGTTGCTCCCGCCGTAGCTGATGAACGGCAGCGGCATGCCCTTGTTCGGCAAAAGCGACGTGGTCACACCGATGTTTATCGCCGCCTGCAGACTGATGATGATCGTGATACCGAAACCCAGGAGCATGCCGAAACGGTCGCGCGCGTTCATCGCGATGAGCGCCCCGGCCAGGAGCATGAGCAGGAAACAAAACACGGTGAGCAACGTGAACCGCAGCCCCAGTTCCTCGCCGATCATGGGAAAAATGAAATCCGTGTGGGCATAAGGAAGGTAGAGCATTTTCTGCCTCCCGTTCCCGAGTCCGAGCCCCTCGACCCCGCCCGCACCGAACGCGAGCATCGCCTGCCATTGCTGCAGGCCCTCGGTGAGTCGGTATTTCTCTGGATCGAGAAACGCCAGCAGGCGCCCCATGCGCTCCTCGATGTTCAACACCGCATAAACCAGTCCGCACAAGCCGGCCCCGAGCAAAGGCAGGAGCCAGCGCAGGCCGGTGCCGGCAACGAACATCACGGCGAGCGTTGTCGCGCCGATCAACGCGGTGGCGCCGAGATCCACCTCGATGACGATCAGAGCCATGATCGCCCCGGCCACGGCCAGAGGGATGACGAACCCGCGCCAGAACTCCGCCGAACGCTCCTCGTTGCGATGATACCACCACGCGAGAAAAAGCAGCACCGCGACTTTGCCCAGTTCGCTCGGCTGGAAGGTGGCGAAACCGAGATTCACCCACCGATGGGCGCCGTTGATCTTCATCCCCACACCCGGGACGAAGCACAGCACCAGCATGACAGCGGCAATCCCATAGAGCCACGGCCAGGCACGCGCCCACATGCGATAATCGACCACTGCGGCACCCACCAAGGCCACGCCGCCGATCGCGAGCCACATGGCTTGTCGCTTGACGAAGTAATACATGTCGCCCCGGCTGTCCTGCGCGTAGGCCCCCGTGCTGAAAAGCATGACGATACCGATCGCCGTGAGGCTCAGCATCGACAGGATCAGAACGTAGGCCGTGCGCCGGGGCATGGGTCGTCAGTTCGCTTTGGGCGGAGCTTTGAGCACTTGGCCGATCTGCAATTTTGTCGGGTCGTCGATACCGTTGGCCTTGAGCAAGTCCTGGTAGCGCACGCCGAGTTTCTTCGCGATGGTGTAAGGGTTGTCCCCCTTCGCCACCTTGTAAGTCCCGGATGCCGCGGCCGCCTTGGTCTCGACCTTGGGCGCGGTCTTGGACTGCAAGGCTTCGGCGGACTTCACCGCTGTCTTGGCCGGGGCCGCGACGGCAGATGCGGAAACGACCGGCGTTGTTTGTTCGGCGGCAGGCGCGACGGTGGACGCGGCGGCGATGGCGGGTCCGCCCGTCGGCACATTCGAAACTACGGCCGGCAGCGGTTCGTCCGCATCATCGCTCGTGAGGCGTGCGCTGGGCACCATTTCCGCTGAGGGCGCGGCGGCAACGGCGGATGCGGACGGTGCAGTCGCAGGCTGGGATTTCGCGGATGCCGCGCCTCCGGACACTTTCGAGATCTTATCGGTAATATTCACCAGAAGGTCGCCACTCTTCTGCACTTTGATCTTGTTGAAGGCGTAAATACCCCCGACCGCGACGACGTGCAGAATCAGCACGACCATGAAGGCGTGGGACAGCTTCATGTTGGGTTCGGCTTCGTAGTATTCCTCGTCCGCTCCGCGCATGGCACGCGCCGCCGTGGCGCGCACCACTTTGCGGCCGCGGGACTTGGCCGTCAGTTTGCTGAACAATGGTATTCTCATGATTGTGGTGTGGTTGTGTTGGTTTGGATCAGGCGGGTGAATTGTTTGAAAAGATCGCCGCGTTCCTCGTAGCTGCGGAACATGTCGAACGATGAAGTGCCGGGCGAAAAAAGGACGGTGTCGCCGGCGCGGGCGAGGCTGCGAGCCTTGGCGACAGCAGCTACCAGGGTCGGCTCGCAGTGGCAGGCGCAGGCGGCAGCCCAGTCGCGCGCGATGGACTCGCGCATTTCGCCGATCAGAACGGCATCGTGAACACGCTGTTTCACCACCGTTGCCAAGGGTGCGAAGTCGAAACCTTTGTTTTTGCCCCCCGCGATGAGGACGACACCACCGGTTTGCCCCTGCAGGGCGCGGGAGAGCGCATCGAGGTTGGTCGATTTGGAGTCGTTCACCCATGTGACACCGTCAATGTCGCGCACGAATTCGCAGCGGTGCGGCGGCGGATCGTAAGCGCGAGCACCCGGAAGCATGGCGCCGAGATCCACCCCGAGGCAGGCGCCCGCGGCGAGTGCCGCCATGAGATTCTCCGCATTGTGCGGGCCGCGAAGTTTTGTCTCGCTCAAAGCGATGACCGGTTTGCCGCGGTGCAAAATTTCCCCGCCTCCCGACAACGTGAAGTCGGCCCCGACGTCCGGCGCGGCGGTGAACGTGACACGCCGCGCACGCAGGGCGGGCAACTCTTCGCGTGCGTTGGTCACCGCGAAATCATCCCCCGTTTGGCGCTCGAAAATGCGCAGTTTCGCCGCGCGGTAGGAATCGACATCCGGGTAGCGGTCCAGATGGTTTGCGCTGAAGTTTGTCCAGACCGCCACCCGGGGACGAAAAGTGTCCGTGGTTTCAAGTTGGAAGGAGCTGATCTCCACCACCGCCGCGTCGAGAGCGGTGCTGCGCGCGGCCACCTCGCTGAAAGGAAGGCCGATGTTGCCGCAAGCCTCGACCTGCAGCCCGGCCGCCGCGAGGAGAGCCGCGGTGAGCCCGGTTGTCGTGGTCTTCCCGTTGGTCCCCGTGATGGCCACCACGGGGCAGCGGCAGCTGCGGAAGGCCAACTCGATCTCCCCGATCAACGGAACACCGGCCTCGACAGGTCTCCGCGCGAGCGGCACCGCGGGATCGATCCCCGGGCTGAGAACCGCGAAGTCAAAGTCCATCGCGCAGCGCAACGCGTCGTCCCCCAAAACGACACGCGCGCCGCGCGAGGAAAGTTTTCCGGCCGACGCCCCGCGCGGGGCCGGGTCTCCGGAGTCGAGCACGGTCACCGTCGCACCGCGTTCGAGCAGAAGGCTGGCGGCCGCCTCCCCGCTGCGCCCCAAGCCGAGCACCAGCGCGCGTTTTCCGTTGTAGTCCTCGTCGTTCACCGGAGTTTGAGAGTTGCCAGCCCGAGAAGGGCGAAAATCACCGAGAGGATCCAGAACCGCACGATCACCGTGCTCTCTTTCCACCCGCTCAGTTCGAAGTGATGATGCAAGGGCGACATCTTGAAGATGCGCTTGCCTGTCAATTTGAAGCTCGCGACTTGGAGAATCACCGAGCCGGCCTCGAGCACGAACACGCCGCCGATGAGCGCGAGGAGCAACTCTTGCTTGGCCGCGATGGCCACCACACCGAGCAAACCCCCGATGGCGAGTGATCCCGTGTCGCCCATGAACACGCGCGCCGGGTGGCAATTCCACCAAAGGAAACCAAGCGCCGCACCAACCAGCGCGAGACAAACGACCGCGAGTTCCCCCGAAAACGGCACGTAGGGAATCTGCAGATACTGGGCGATCTTGTGATGTCCGGCGGCGTAGGTGAGGACGGCAAACCCGAAAGCCACCGTCGCCGTGCAACCGGCGGCGAGACCGTCGAGACCGTCGGTGAGGTTCACCGCGTTCGACGAACCGACAATGACAAGCAGGTAAAAGACGAGGGCCACAATGAAGGTGAAGATGAAAGGGAAAGCCACGCGCAGATGGACAACAGGCTCCTTGGAGAACGGGACGTAAAGATCCCAAGGCATGTCGTTGAGCCAAAGCGCGAAGAGGAAATAGCCGGTGATGAAAACGGCGAGCACGCACTGGAGCGCGAACTTGAGTCGGCTGCTGATGCCGTCCGAAGACTTTTTCGTCACCTTGAGGTAGTCATCGATGAAACCGACGGTGCCGAGGTAGATGACCGAGAACAGCGCGAGCCAGACGAGCGTGTTGGTCGGACGCGCCCAGAGCAGCGTCGAAATGAGGATCGCGCCGAGCAGCAGAACGCCGCCCATGGTGGGCGTTCCGGCCTTGGCGCCGTGCAGCTCGTGCAGGCGGTGAACCTCGTCCTGCGAGCGGATCGGTTGACCGAGCTTGAGCGACACCAGATGGCGGATCACCCAGTTCCCGAAGAAAAGACTCAGCAGGAACGCCGTCACCCCGGCCGCCACCGCCCGGAACGTGATGTATTGGAAAACGTTGAAGGCCTTCAGGAACTCCGAGTCGAGCCCGATGCCGTAGTCGTGCAGGATATGGAGGTAGTAAAGCATCAGGAAAACTCCTCCAAAACCCGTTCCATGCGCGCCGCGCGGCTACCCTTGATGACAACCGCGTCGCCCGGACGCGCGAGATCGCGCAGCAAGCGCGCGGCCTCCGAAGTGTCGGAAGCGCGGCGCACTTCGCGCGCCCCGGCCGACTCGGCCTCCTCGGCCATGACTCCCGTTTCCGGCCCAACGGCGATGAGAATGTCGATCGTGCCCGCGGCCGTCCGGCCCACGCGCCGGTAACCTTCCTCCGCGTAGGAACCGAGTTCGCCCATCCGCCCAAGCACGGCAAAGCGTTTGCCTCCGCCGGGCAAACCGCGCAGCGCGTGCAACGCGGCCTCCATCGAATCCGGGTTGGCATTGTAACTGTCGTCGAGAACGGTGACACCCCGCACATCGAGGCAAGCCAGACGACGCGCGGACAGCTTGGTCGAGGCAAGGCCGGACGCACATTCGCGGAGACTCAGCCCCAGCTCGAGTCCGGCCGCCACGGCCAACAACGCGTTGCGCACCATGTGCTCGCCGAAAACCGGAAGATGCGCCGCGACGCGCTCTTTTCCGGAAACAAGTTCGAAATCGAGGCCGTTCGCCGCGGGACGGAGACTCTCCGCGCTCAGGCGCCCGTCCGCCCCCGCGAGAACGACCCGCGCTTTCGTCCGGGCGCAGATCGTTGCCGTGAAGTCGTCATCGCAAGGCATCGCGAGCACGGCGTCCGGACCCAAGGCCTCGGCCAGTGCGCCTTTTTCCCGCGCGATCGCTTCGCGCGACCCGAGAAATTCGATGTGTGCCACGCCCACGTTGGTGATGATGCCGATGTCCGGGCGCGCCAACCGCGCCAGCGCGGCGATCTCCCCTTCGTGATTCATGCCGATCTCCCACACCGCAACCTCGTCGGTTGTTTTGGCGGTCAGGATCGTCAGCGGCAGGCCGAGGTGGTTGTTCAAGTTGCCCTCGGTCTTGTTGACGGCGAAACGCGTGGCAGCAACGGAAGCCGTGAAATCTTTCGTGCTGGTTTTTCCGTTGCTTCCGGTGATGCAGATGACACGTGCGTGCAGACGGTCGCGATGCCACGCGGCAAGGCGGGTCAGCGCATCCTGGGTGTCATCCACAAGAACGAGGGGCAGGTGCGCCGGCCATCCGGCAGGCTCGCGCCCGACCACGGCAGCCGCCGCCCCGGCCGCCGCCGCGGCTGACGCGAAGTCGTGGCCGTCGTGGTTTTCGCCCTGCAAAGCCCAATAAAGGCTCCCGGGGGCGATGGTGCGCGAATCTTTCGATATGCAGTCCACCGCACGGTTCCCATCCCCGCGCAAAAGTTTGCCGCCGCAGGCCCCTGCAATGAGTTGAATCGGTGTCGGATCCATCACGCAGCCTTCCCCCTGATAGCCGCTGCTGATTCGGCAACGTCGTCAAACGGGACCTTGCGGTCGGCAAATTCCTGGTAGTCCTCGTGCCCTTTGCCCGCGATGAGCACAATGTCACCCGGGCCCGCCATGGCCACAGCCCGGCGGATGGCTGCGCGGCGGTCGGTCACCACCTCGTGGTTGTTTCCGCGCAGGGCCGCGGTGATTTCGCGGCAAATGGCCTCGGGATCCTCGCTGCGCGGGTTGTCGGAGGTGACGATGCACCAGTCGGAAAGCTCTTCCGCGGCACGCCCCATCGGCCCGCGCTTGGCGCGATCGCGGTCGCCCCCGCAACCGAAGACAGTGACCAGCCGCTGCGGTTCGAGTGAACGCAGGGTGCGAAGGACATTTTCCAAAGCATCCGGCGTGTGCGCGTAATCGACGAACACGCGGAACGACTTGGGCCCTTGGACCATTTCGAGGCGCCCCGGAACCTGCGGAGCGCTCTTCAAGGCATCGACCGACTTGCGAACGTCGTGCCCCAACGCCTGCATGGCCGCGAGTGCTGCAAGAGAGTTGTAAACGTTGAAGGAACCGAACAGGGGAAGCCGGACGAGAAAACTCCTCCCTCCCGCTTCCAGCGTGTAGCGGGTCCCGTGCAAGTCCGTGCGCAGATCGGTCGCGCGGAACATCGCGTTCGACGATTGGCCGTAGGTGATTGCCTCCACGGCTTCGCCCGACTCGTCGAGCAGCCGCCGGCCGTGGCGGTCGTCGATGTTGAGCACGGCCTTTCCGCGCTTCTGCTTCTGCGCCGCGAGTTGCGCGAAAAGGCGGCTCTTGGCGCGGAAGTATTCCTCCATCGTCCCGTGGTAATCGAGATGGTCCTGCGTGAGATTGGTGAATACCGCCGCGTCGAACTCGACCCCGCGCACGCGTCCCTGGTCTAGCGCATGGCTGGAGACTTCCATGACGGCAGCGCGGCAGTTGACGTCGCGCATCTCCCGCATGAGACGCTGCACGTCATCAACCTCCGGCGTGGTGCGCGCAGCCGGAAGCTCGCGCGGCCCGATCACGTAGCGCACCGTGCCGATGAGGCCGCAAGGCCGCTCGGCCGCGTCGAGAAGATGCTTGATGAGGAAGGTCGTCGTGGTTTTGCCGTTAGTGCCGGTGACACCCGCGGTCTGCAACTGCAGCGACGGGTGGCGGTAAAAGCGCGCGGCGGCATCCGCCAGCGCAGCCCGCGGATCCGGAACGCGCAGCACGGTGGCGCGCGGAACATCGATGTCCGCGGACGTGAGCACGGCGACAGCGCCTTTTTCGACGGCCTCGAGCACGAAGCCCGCGCCGCCAGCCGCCGCTTCAGCACCGCGCCCCGGGGTGACACTTGGCAGCGCGGCAAAAAGCGACCCGGGGCCGGCGCGACGCGAGTCGTGCGTGATCGATGCGATCTCGCGATCGGGCGTCCCCGCCACCTCGAGCGATCCGGGCGGCAGAGCCGCGATGATTTTCGAGAGATTCATGCCGCTCAATTGACCTCCTCCTGCACCGCCGGCAGCAGGGCGACGGTGGCCCCGTCGGATTCCTCCGTCTCGGGTTCAAGGTCCATTTGTCGGGCCATCCGGGCGCCGATGGCCGAGAAAATCGGCGCAGCGATGGTGCCGCCGTAAACCGTGCCCCCGGGCGTGCCGGGGTCGTCCACCACCACGATACCGGCGACCTCGGGATTACCCGCGGGGAAATATCCCGCGAAGGAAACCACATACTTTCCCGGCGTGTAGCCGCCCTTGGGATCGACGCGCTGCGCGGTCCCCGTCTTGCCCGCGACGCGGAACCCCGGGAATGCCGCAAGGCGCGCCGTGCCGCGTTCGCTCACCACTTCTGCCAAAGCCGAAGAAACCTGCGCGGCCGTTTCCTCACTCACCACGCGGCGCACAACCTGCGGACGCAGGGAAACGACCTCTTTGCCGGAATCGTCACGAACCGACTGCACGATCTGCGGAAGCATCATGTTGCCGCCGTTGGCGATGGCGGAAAGCGCCATGACCACCTGCAGCGGCGTGACCGCGACTTCGTGGCCCATGGGGACGCGCGTGATGGAAAGCCCGTTCCAACTGTGGCGCGGACGCACGATTCCGCCGACTTCGCCGGGAAGACCGAGGCCGGTGCGCTCGCCGAACCCGAACCGGCGGATGTATTCGTGGAATTTGTCCGCGCCGAGATGCATCGCGATTTTCGCGCAGCCGATGTTCGACGACTTGACGAGGATGTCGTGGACCGAAAGCGGGCCGTAGGCGTGCACGTCGCGCAGCGTTTTCCCCGCGTAGGCGAAGCTGCCGTTCTCACAGTGGAAGACCGTCTCGGGGGTGACGGCGCGCTCTTCGAGAGCCGCCGAGATGACAACCAGTTTGAAAGTCGATCCCGGCTCGTAGATGTCGATGATCGAGCGGTTCTTCGTCGATTCGATCTCCGCGTTGCCAGGGTCGTTCGGGTTGAAACCCGGCAGCGTCGCCATGGCCAGAATCTCACCCGTGCGCGGACGCACAAACACGGCAGAGATCATGCGCGGCCGGAGCATGCGGTAGGCCTCGGCCAATTCCTCCTCGACAATGTCCTGCAGCGCCAGGTCGATGGTGAGCTGCACAGTCATACCGTTGCGCGGCGGTCGCTCCAGGCCGCGGTAGGCGACGATTTCCCGGCCCATACGATCGCGCGATGTGTAAACGAATCCGTCTTCGCCCCGCAGGTAGGGCTCCATCATCATCTCCACGCCCTGGACACCGCGGCCGTCGTGGTCGAGGAATCCGATGACCGGCGCGAGCATCGAGTCGTTGGGGTAATTGCGCACCGGCTCGGGCTCATACATCACGCCGCGCAGTTTCGCGGCGGCGAGTTCCTTCTGCAGAAGGCTCTTTGTCTCGGCATCCACCTTGCGCTGCACGACGATATAGGGTCGTTTCGGCGCAATACGCTCCGTGACTTGCTCCGGCGGAAGATTCAGCATCCGCGCGAGAATACCGACAAGGCGGGGACGATCCGTGACCAGCGTGCCGTCCACCACGACGGAGTAAATCGGGACATTGACCGCCAGCGGCTCGCCGTGGAGATCGGTGATTATTCCCCGCTCGGCCGGAACAACTTTTTTCTTGGCGGTTTTTTCCACCGCCAGCTGCGCGTATTCGCGGTGCTTGCCGACCTGAAGATGAACGAGACGCCCGGAATAAACACTGAAGACGAGGGCCAACCCGACGCAAACAATGCCCGCCCGGCGATGGGTGGCGCTGCTCATGGCGCGACCTCCCTGGCCGATGCAATCGGCGCCGACTGCGTTTCCGACAGACGCAGGCGCACCATGCGGTTGGCCTGCACTTCGATCATGCGGATGAATCCTTCCTCGCGTCTCCGCTCGAGAGCCGGGCGCGAAGTGAGGCGCATGATCTCGTTGTCGGCCACCTTGAGTTTCTCGTCCAAGTCGGCCACGGACTGCTCGAGGTCGCGGCAGCGGTCTCCGTCCACCTTGAGCTTGTGCTTCATATGCACGAAGCAAAGTCCGAGCAGTCCGGCCAGAAAAACAAGCACCACCCAGCGCATGAGTGGTCCGAGCGGGAGGGTATGGTCGTGCCCGGCACGCCTCATGCCGCCACCTCCTGTTGCATGGCAAGGATTTCCACGGCGCGCAACCGCGCCGAGCGAGCCCGCGGGTTGACCGCCACTTCCTCCGCGCCGGCTTCGACCGGATGACGGGTCAGGTCCCGGAAGCGCCATCCGGGATTGGGCTGAGGTGCGGGCCACTCGGGGCGATCGAGCCACTGCTCGCTGCCCGCACGGAAGAACGTTTTGACCAGACGGTCTTCGAGCGAATGAAAAGTGATGACAACCAGACGCGCGCCGGCGCGCAGCAACCCCGGGATGGATTCCAGTGCGCGGCGAAGCGAACCGAGTTCGTCATTCACCGCGATGCGCAGGGCCTGGAATGAGCGGGTGGCCGGATGCGTCCGTCCCCGGCGCCCGAGCACCTTTTCGATCAGCGCCGCCAACTGGCCGGTGCGCGTGAAAGGCAGCCGGTTTCTCTCGGCCACGATGGCCCGCGCAATGCGGCGTGCCTGCGGTTC
This sequence comes from Chthoniobacterales bacterium, assembly GCA_018883245.1. Classification (NCBI taxonomy): domain Bacteria; kingdom Pseudomonadati; phylum Verrucomicrobiota; class Spartobacteria; order Chthoniobacterales; species Chthoniobacterales bacterium. The sequence continues at coordinate 53,141 of VEQL01000003.1, read as the reverse complement.
TTCGCCGTATTCGCGGAGAATGCGGGCCAGTTCGCCCTCTTCGACCGTGTTCACCAGATCGGCCGCGCTTGCACCCAGCGATGGGTCCATGCGCATGTCGAGCGGGCCGTCATGGCGGAAGCTGAACCCCCGATGCGCCGAGTCAAGTTGATGGGAGGAGACGCCAAGATCGAGGACAGCCCCGTCATAAGGAGCGGAATCGAGAACGGGCGGCAGCTCCGCCGCATCGGCGAAATTTCCCCGCACCGCGCGGAAGTTTTCCCCGTAGCTCGCGAGGCGTGACGAAGCCTCGGCCAACGCTTCCGGATCGCGGTCGACCCCGACCACGCGCGCACCGGCTGAGAGGAGAGCCCCGCTGTGGCCGCCCCCGCCCAGGGTCCCGTCGAGAAACACGCGCCCGGACGCGGGCCGCAGCATGGCTACCACCTCGGTGCTCATTACCGGGCGGTGCCAGAAGGGCGCGTCAATGTTTGCGCTGGTTTGCGGGTTTTCGGAGGCCAAATTGTTCATAAACGCTGCGCACGCGCAGACGGAGGCAGACCGCACCTTCCGCCCGGCCCGCCGCGTCTTTTTTCGCGGAAAAACCGAAGGCGAACTTGCGTCCTGGCTTTGCCATGCTCGTGCGTTTTGTTGTCCGGGGGTTCGTGCAGCGAGGGCGTGCTACAGGCCGACCTCCCCCGCCACCCGGCGGAAGACTTCGTCCTCTTCGGCCGTCGCGGCCGCCCAACGTTGCGGGTTCCAGATTTCCATTCGGCTGTGGCTGCCGATGAGCACCACTTCGCCTTCGAGTCCCAGGCGGCGGCACGGTTCCTCGGGCAGCAGCACGCGGCCCTGCTTGTCCACGGCGACCAACTGCGCGAGGGCATAAAATCGGCGGATGAATTTGCGGCGGTCGGCCGGCGCGATCGCGGGGTTGGCCTCCACATCGGCCTTCACGCGGTCGAATTCCCGCGGGGGCATCACCATCAGAAATTTTCCCGCGGGGTCGGGCACGGCAAAGAATTCCTCCCCGTCGTCCTCGGACCGCCAACGCGAGGGAATTGTCACGCGGTGCTTGGCATCGACCGCATGGCGGAACTCGCCGGCGTAGACAATTGGAGCTGGGGCTGATCTTGGCATTTCAGGGAATGGGCGCCATTTGGCACCACTTTTACCCACTTTAAACCACTGAAGCCGACCAAGCGTCAACCCCTTTCATGCAAAAAACTCGGAAATTTTTCCGCCCGTGCTTGAGACTCCCCGCCGTCTCGGCCACGCTGTCCGCCAGCGCGCAAGCCATGCAATTCATCGAATCTGTTTTCGCCCGGCTGCGACGCCATCCGAAACGCATCGTTTTCCCGGAGGGAGAAAACCCGCGCGTTCTCCGTGCCGGTCGACGGTTTTACGAACTGGGTCTCGGCGTCCCGATTCTCCTGGGGCGCCGCGCCGTGGTGGAGGATCTCGCGCGACGTGAGCGCATACCCTTCGATCACCTCGGCGTGATCAACCCGGAAAACTCGGCTGATCTGCCCGACTTCTGCCGCTTCCTTGAGACGCTCGATCGCTACCGGAACCTCGGCCTTTCCGATGCGCGCACGGTCATGCTCAACCCCAACTATTATGCCGCGATGATGGTGCAATACGGCCGGGCCGACGGCGTGGTCGGCGGCATCGAATCGGCCACCCAGGCCCTTCTGCGCCCGCTTCTGCGCGTGGTCAAGCCCTCCGGAGCGCAGCATCTGGTAAGCAGCTGTGTCATAGCCGACACGGGGCGCGATGACATCGGGCACCGCGGCGTTCTCGTGCTCGGCGACTGCGGCGTCATCCCATCGCCCGACGTGCATCAGCTCGCCGCCATCGCCCTGCAATCGGCGCACCTTTGCCGGCAGCTCACGGGCGACACGCCGCGCGTGGCCCTCCTGAGCTTCTCGACCAAAGGAAGCTCCGTCACGCCGGGAACGGAAAAAATCGCCGCGGCCGCCGCGTTGGCCCGGCAGCAGGCGCAGGCGAAGCACCTCGAAGTGGAAATCGACGGCGAACTCGAACTCGACGCCGCGTTGCTGCCCGGAGCGGCCAAGGCGAAGTCCGTGGCGGGCGCAGTCGCCGGGCGGGCCAACGTCCTCGTGTTTCCCGACCTCAACAGCGGACACATCGCGGGCAAGCTCGCCGGCATCCTCTGCGGGCGCGCCTACGGACAGATCATCACCGGACTCACCAAGCCGGCGGCCGACGTGTCGCGCGCGGATGACACCGACACCATCACCGCCGTGGCGGCCATCGTCGGACTGCAGGCCATCGAGATGCGCCGGCTCCAGGAAATGGCCGACGAAGACAAGAAACGCCGGGCCGCGCGTTAGTCGGCCACCGGGGCGCCCTCAGGGGACTCGAAGGGCACAAAAATCTCGCCGTCAGCGCGGACGGGAACAAGTATCCGCCACCCGCGCAGCTCCGGCCAACCGACCGGAGGATCTGGCCACTCCCTCGCCTGTTCGGCGCCCGCGCCGCCGGTCGCGGCGGCAGAACGCGCATCTTCGGCCGAGCCCGCGGCCCACGATTCCAGGAGCACCCATCCGGCCGGCTCATACTCCAAGCGGAAAGGCGGCATCTCCTCGGACAGCGGACCGTCGAGCAGTGCGCGCCAACCGGACACCCCCGGCACCGGCGAGCGCACGAGGTTGCCGATGCCGGCAAGCGGCTGGTAATCCCATCCGGCGGCAGCCAAGGCCTCTTGCTCCTCGGCGCGATATTGCGCCAGCGTCTTGGGTCGCCCGCCCCCGGACGCCAGCTTGCAAAATTCGAGGATGCCCATCGCGACCGATTGAGCGAGGCGCTCGCGCCATTCCACGGTGTGCAGCTTGCGCGCGTCCTGCCGGTTGGACATGAACCCGCACTCGATGAGCGCCGCGGGCACCGAGGCGTGGCGCAGGACGGCAAAACGCGCCCGTTTGACTCCGCGGTCGAACATCGGCACGCGTCCGAGCTTCGCACTCTGGATCGAAGCCGCGAGCACATTGCTCGCCCGGTCGTGCGCATGCCCGCGTTCGGGGGAAAAACTGCGGCGCGTCAGGTAGCTGTCGTTGCTGTTCGGTGCGCCGCGCGGCGCCATGGAGAAAACCTCGAACCCGGTGGCGACGGAATCACGCCCGCCCGAGGCGTTGCAATGAACACTGACAAAAATTGTCCCGTCGCCGAGACGGTTGGCCACCGCCGGCCGGCGCTCCAGCGGGATGAACTCATCGCGGCTCCTTGTTATGACAACCCTCAACCCGGCCTGCTTGAGGTAGGCGCGTATGCGTCGGCTTATGTCGAGATTGTAATTCTTCTCCGCGTTCCAGCGATTGACGGCCCCGCGATCGTGCGCACCGTGCCCCGGGTCGAGCACCACCGTGTGCACGGGTTTGAGACCCGGGATTTTTTGCGGACGCATCATCGGATCGATCGTCTTGGCCATGTCCATGCGCGAGACGTAAAACTGTCCGGCGAAGTAAAGGGCCGGAAACGACAGCCAATGCTTGACGCCGTCGATGCGGGCCTCGCGCGAACCTTTTTCGAAACTCATGCTGCGCTCCGCGGAGGAAAGCGCGACACCACGGTCGCCGCGCGGGACAGCTTGCATCCGGTAAAATGCGGCGATCTGCGAGACAGGGAGATAATCGCGCCCGCCCAAGCGCATTATTTTCCAGGACGCCGCACCGTCAGCAGCCCCGACCGGCGACGCCACGGCAGCGAAAGCCAGGACCAGGAGCGACCGCTTGAGAAACGCCCGCATCGCCTAAAACGCCCACCCCGTTCCGATCACCGCGCCGAAGGAATCCGCGCCGATGTTCTGTTTTTGCGGTTCGGATTGGCCGGCACTGGACAAATGCAGCCACATGCCTCCGGCCCAGACCGACCACGACTCGGTGATCGCGTAGCGCAGACCGGCATTCGCCATGAGCAGGAAGTTGAAGTCCTGACCCAAGCCGCCGTCGTCCGTCGCGTTTTGGTTGGCCTGGGCGGTCCCCATACCGGCGCCGAACGTCCCGTAAAGCGACCAGCGCGTGTCCGCAAGCGGCGCGATCACCCGGATCTGCGGCGCCCATCCGAGAAAATATTGGTCGGGGCCCTCGAGAATCGCCGAGGCAACGAACGAGTTGATCAGCTGTCCCCGCAGGCGCACCGGGCCGAGCACCAGCGGACGGAACGGCTCGACCGCCAAAGAGACAAACTGCGTGGAGAAGTAGTTGTCGCTGGAATTGTCCGCGCCCAGCGTTTGCGCCGTCTCGACGCTGACCTCCCAGATTTTCCGCGCCTCGGGTTTGCGATCCAGCGCGGTCGCAGACTCCGCAATCGCGCCGCGCACACCGGCCAAAGCTGCCACCATGAACAAAACCGGAAAAAATCTGCGCATCGAGCCGCGCAAATTATCGCAAGTTAAGACCGGCAACAATCCCCTTGCTCCTCGTCCTCGTCGGGCGTCGCAGCGGGGACGGAGCGCCGGTATTCGTCGATCACCTTGGACGCCGTGTGGCCGAGCATTCCCGCGACGACCACGGTGACAACAAGGCCAGCTCCCCAAACGACGTAATCGGCAGGACCCGGCTCCGAGTCGCCACGCAAAATGCGGATCCCCAACTGCCCGAGCGTGCCGAGGTAGCAATAGAGGAAAATCCCCGGCAAGCGCCCCAGCGCGACCCACTGGAGGCACCTCCAAAACGGCACCTTGGTGACACCGTAGAGATAGTTGAACAGACTCGTCGGAAACAACGGGTTGAGTTGGCTGAAAAATATGATGCGGGGCCCGTGCTTGCCGATGGCTCCATCCAACGCCGCCCAGCGCGGGTCGCGCAGGATCCTGCTGCGGACGAACCGGCGTCCGAGCTTGCGTCCGACGAAGAATGCAACCGCCGCTCCGAGCAGGTTTCCCGCGAGCACGAGCAGCGTCCCCCACCACAGTCCGAAAAAAAATCCGCCCCCCAAGCTGAGTATTCCTCCCGGCAGAAACAGCACCGTCGCGACCATCACCATCGCCGGGTAGGCGAGCACGCTCAAGGCGCCCCAGCGGCTCACGACATTTTCGGTGTCTTCGACGACGCGCAGGAACGGCGCGGAACGCGCCAGCCACACGAGCGCGGCCACCACCGCCAGCGCCACGAGCGTTTGAAGCACCGTCGCCCTGACCGCCGGTTTCATGCGATTCACGCCGCGCCGCGCCGGCGACGCACCATCCAGACCGAGAGGGCGAACATCAGCAAGGCGAACAGCCCCGATGCGAACATGGCCGTGCCGTAATCAGGCAGCGCGCCGAAGCCCGCGGCGTCGCCGTAGAACGCGCGCCGCACGGCCGCCGTGGCGTAGGCCACGGGGTTCGCCATCACCGCAAAACGCATCCACGAGTCGGGAGCCGCCGGAAAAAGCGATCCGGAAAGCAGCCAGAGCGGCATGAGAAAAACATTCATGATGGCATGGAAACCCTGCGTCGAATCCAGAGGCCACGCGATGAGAAAACCCAGCCCGACCAGACCGAAACCCGCAAGCAGCAAAGCCGGCACCAGCCGTGCGACCACGGAAAAATCAAGCGGCAATCCCGCGAGCGGTGCAGCCAGGCAAAAGACAAATCCCTGCCCCGCGGCGAGTGTCATGCCGCCGAGGAATTTCCCCAGGACGATCGCTTCCGGCGCAACCGGGGCGACAAGGACACCCTGCAAAAAACCTTCGCGGCGGTCCTCGATGATCGAGATCGTGGAAAAGATGGCGGTGAACAAAAGAATGAGGACCACCGTGCCCGGGAAAAAATAGGCGAGATAGGTCATGTCCGCCGGCAGGCCGGGCAGACGGAAACCGGGGCCGACGCCGGAGCCGATGAGAAGCCAGAACACCAACGGTGTCGCCAGTGCGCCGATGATGCGGTTTTTCTGACGCAGGAAGCGCACGATCTCCCGCTTCCAAAGCGCCAAGGCCGGAAGCCAGAGTCCCGTGCGCGAAGATGTTGCCGGTGATGAGGTCATTTCTTTTTCTTCCGCGGGGCCGGTGCGTCGTCGAAAAACGGCGCGGACAACCGCTCGCCGGTGAGGCGGACGAACACGTCTTCAAGCGTCGGATGCCCGGCTGTCACGGACCGTATCTCGCCGGGGAAAGCCTCGACGATCCGCGCCACTTGCTCATGCGCGGCGGGAATCTCCACGCGCACTTCGCCGTCCTGCAGCGACGCGGCCCAGCCGAATTCGGCCTGCAACTTTTCCGCCAGAGCGGCCGGATCGCGCCCGACAAGCGTCAAGACATCCGACCCCACCGTGGCGCGCAACGCGGACGGCGCATCGCAGGCGAGCAGTTTCCCGTGGTGCAGGATGGCTACGCGGTCGCAGCGCTCCCCCTCGTCCATCAAGTGCGTGGTGAGCACCACCGTCATGGAAAATTTCGCACGCAATTGTTCGAGAATGCTCCACAGATCCACGCGCGCCACGGGATCGAGGCCCGTCGAGGGCTCGTCGAGAAGCAGCACGCGCGGACGCGGCAGCAGACTCTTGGCGATCTCGACGCGCCGTTGCAGGCCGCCGGATAGAATTTTCACCCGGTCATTCAAACGATCGGCCACGCGCAACGCTTCCGCCATTTCCCGCAGTCGCTCCTCCAACCCCGCGCCATTCAGGCCGTAGAGGTTGCCTCCGTAGCGCAGATTTTCCGCCACCGTGAGCTGCGGGTCGAGGCTCGGCGATTGGAAGACGACACCAAGGCAACGCCGCACCCCCGCGGGATCGCGCGTCACATCGTGTCCGCACACGCTTGCGGTCCCGCCCGTCGGCGGAAGGAGCGTGGACAAGATACGGAAGAGCGTGGTTTTTCCCCCTCCGTTGGGCCCCAGCAAGCCGAATATTTCTCCTTCGCCCACGGAAAAACTCACGTCATCAAGAGCGGTGCGCGCGCCGAAAACCTTCTTCAAGTTTTCTGCTCTGACCGGTCCGTTCATCGTGACACCGCGGTTTCCGCGGGAACTACGCGCACCACGACTCCGCTGGCGACTGACGGCGCGCGCCCCAGAAGCACGGCATATCCGGCGAGCAGAATCACCGCGCAGGAAATGAGCACGCGCGGCCCCGGGGAAGCGGATGAAGTCTGCGCAGTCGGATCGGATGGCACGGCGGGAGCATCCAGCGCGGCTCCGCCGTTTGGCAACGCAATTTTCCTTGGGCACCGCCGCTGCACGGTGCAGCATCTTGCGTCGCCGCTCATGAAACCCGACCGTCCGATCACCGAACTTCTCTCCTCGGGCAAACCGCTTCTGTCGGTCGAGTTCTTCCCGCCGAAGAACGACGAAGGCGGCGCGCAACTCTTGCGCACGGCCGAAGCGCTGCGCCCCTACCATCCGGATTTCGTATCCATCACCTACGGGGCAGGCGGCACGACGCGCGAGCGGACCTTCCAATACGCCAAAATCCTCCGCGAGGACTTCGGTTGGCGTGTCATGCCGCACCTCACGTGCGTTGGATCGACCAAAGGAGAGCTTCTCGACATCGTCGCCGGCTACCACGCGGACGGCATCCGCAACATCATGGCCCTGCGCGGGGATCCGCCGAAAGGGCAGACCGAGTTTGTGCCGTGCCCGGACGGACTGCGCTACGCCAGCGACCTGGTGGCGCTCATCCGGGAAAATTTCCCGGACATTTGTCTCGGGGCCGGGGCCTATCCGGAAAAGCACCCCGAGGCCGCGTCGATGGAGGAAGATCTGGCGCATCTCAAGATCAAGGCCGACGCCGGGGCATCGTTCCTCACCACGCAGTTGTTTTTCGACAACGACCACTACTACAAATTCCTCGGCGCCTGCCGCGCACGCGGGATCGACCTTCCCGTTATTCCAGGCGTGCTCCCGGCCCTCTCGCTGGCCCAGGTGAAACGCTTCGGGCCGATGTGCGGGTCGTCGCTGCCGCCCGCACTCGTGGAGCAGTTGCAGGTTGTCGAAGACGATGCGCGTGCGGCCGAAGCCGTCGGCATCACTTGGGCCTACCACCAAATCCGCGAGCTTCTCCGCCACGGGGCGCCCGGGATCCACCTTTACATTTTGAACCGTTCCTCGTCGGCGATCACCCTCGCCCGCTCGCTTGAACGGCAGCCGTCTTGAATCCTATGCCCGAATCCGCGAACCCGAACCCTCTGCGCGTCGATCTGGTGAACCGCGCCGTGCCCGCGCCCTGTGTCATTGTCATCTTCGGCGCAACCGGCGACCTCACCCGCCGCAAGCTGATCCCCGCCCTTTACAACCTCGCGGCCGACGGCAATCTGCCGTCCTCGCTCGCCGTCGTGTGCTTCGCCCGCCGCGACAAAACCAGCGAAGATTTCCGCGAGGAACTGGGCGAAGCCGCCCGCAAATACTCGCGGCGTCCCGTCAACGAGGAACTCTGGGCGCGGTTTGCCGCGAATATTTTTTATCACCGCAGCAGCTTCGACAACCCCGAGGGCTACACATCGCTCGGTCGCGAACTCGACGCGATCGATGCACGCCTCGGCACGGGAGGCAACAGGCTCTTTTACCTCGCGTCTTCGCCGACCGAATTCGACGTCATCCTCGAGAACCTGCGGGCCAGCGGACTCAGCCATGCCAACGCGGGCGCGTGGTCGCGACTGATCGTCGAAAAACCTTTCGGAACCGACCTTCCCAGCGCGGAGCGGCTGAATTCCGCGGTGGCGGCGGCGTTCCCTGAACGCGAAACCTTCCGCATCGACCACTACCTCGGCAAGGAGACGGCGCAGAACATCATGGTCCTGCGTTTTGCCAACACAGTCTTCGAAGCCCTCTGGAACCGGCGCTACGTGGAAAGCGTGCAGATCACCGCGAGTGAACCGCTGGGCGTCGAATCGCGAGCCGGCTACTATGAGAATGCCGGGGCGCTGCGCGACATGGTGCAGAACCACCTGCTGCAATTGCTTTGCCTCACCGCGATGGAACCACCCATCGACCTCGGCGCCGATGCCGTGCGGAACGAGAAAGTGAAAGTCATGCAGGCCCTGCGCCCGCTGACCGGAAAAGCCGTCGCCGAAAATGTCGTCCGCGCGCAATACACCGCGGGCTACATCAACGGCAAGGAGGTCCCCGGTTACCGCGAAGAACCCGGCGTCGCGCCGGGATCCATGACCGAAACCTACGTCGCACTGCGATTGCACATCGACAACTGGCGCTGGGCGGGCGTCCCGTTTTTCATGCGCGTGGGCAAACGCCTTCCGAAGTCCGGCACCGAGATCGCCATCCGCTTCCGCGGCACCCCGCCCGTCCTTTTCAACCGCGAGAGCCAGCTGAAGGACCCGAACGTCCTCGTCATCCGCATCCAGCCGGACGAAGGAATTTCTTTCCGCATGGCGGCGAAAATGCCCGGCGCGATCCTGCAACTCGAGCCGGTGAAGATGGACTTCCACTACGGAACCTCGTTCGGCAAGGCCACACCCGAGGCCTACGAGCGCCTCCTGCTCGACGCGATGAGCGGGGACGCGACGCTCTTCGCCCGGCGCGACGAGGTGGAACACGCCTGGACGTTCATCGACGGCATCCGGAAAGCGTGGAGCGACGGCGAGGCGCCGCGTCTCGATTTTTATCCCGCCGGCTCGTGGGGTCCGCACGAAGCGGACGAGTTGCTGGCGCAGGACGACGCGGTCTGGCGGCGCCTGTGAGATGAGCGGCAAACTGTCCATCTCCCCCGGCATTGCGGTCGAGGTCGGGGACATCGACCGGCAACTCGGACGGCTATGGGAACAATCCGACGCCGGCAAAGTGCGCGCCTCGCTCGTCAACCTCGTGATCTACAGCGAAGCCGCGGACGCCATCGCCGGGAACACGCCGCTGCTAGCCGAAATCGCCGCGGACCACGCTTTCCGCGCTCTGCTCGTGCAGGCCGACCCGCGAAAAAAAGACAACGGCATCCAAGCGTGGATCACCGCGCACTGCCACCTGCGGGAAGCGGGGAAAAAAGAAATTTGTTCGGAGCAAATCACCTTCAAGCTCGACGGTCCGGCGGCTGGGCGCCTGCCGAGCATCGTTTTTTCCCATCTTGACTCGGACCTTCCGCTTTACCTTTGGTGGCAAGGAGAGTTGCACCCGGCGCCGGAACCGCAACTGTGGACCTGGGTGGACCGTTTGATTGTGGACAGCAACTCGTGGATGGATGCGGCGGAGCAATTCGCCATCCTCGGCGAAATAGCGAACATGGGCCGCGGACGGCGCGCGCTTTGCGACCTGAATTGGACGCGGTTGTTTCACCTGCGCTACGCGCTGGCACACATTTTCGATCTGCCCGGCGCATGCGGCCGCATCGCCAGTCTCCGACATATCGACATCTGCCACGCAATCGGCGCGCGCGTGACGGCGCTGGAACTCCTCGGCTGGATAGCGAGTCGCCTCGGATGGCAACTCTCCCCCGGGGGCGATTCTTTCCTCCGACCGGACGGCGGCGAGGCCGGCTTCCAACTTCGCGAACAGGCGGACGCTGGAGCCTGCGTTGCCGCGGTGGAACTCGACATGGGCGATGCGCGGGCCACGGTGCGCCGCGAAGCCGCCGGGGACTTTTATCTCGCGGAATTCGCCTGCGCCGGGCAGGAACCGGTGGCCCAGATGATGCCCGCCGGCCGGGAAAAAACCGCGGATATTTTGCTTTCGGAGCTGAGCAGGGACAGCCGGCATCCCCTGTTCTGGCCGGCGATCAAAGCAATCGAGCCGCTGCTTTGACCGGTGCGCGTGCTGCCGGTGCTTGTCAGCAGCGCTGCGCAGGAGCAGAATACAGGTTCGATTTATGCGTAAAAAGATTATCGCCGCGAACTGGAAGATGAACATGACTTCGGCCGAGGCCGCTTCCTTCATGGAAGACCTCGCTCTGGAGCTGAAGCATTTCGAGGGAACCGATGTGGTCATCGTCCCGCCATTCACCGCTTTGCCGCGCCTGAGCGAAATCATCTCCGAGACACCCGGCATCACCCTCGGAGCGCAGAACATGTGGCACGAAGCTTCGGGCGCATTCACCGGCGAGGTCAGCGCCGCCATGCTACGCGAATTTTTCACCCGCTACGTCGTGCTGGGGCACAGCGAGCGACGGACCATCTTCGGCGAGACCGACGAGATCGTGAACAAAAAGGTCAAGGCCGCGCACGCTGCGAGCCTCCGACCGATCCTCTGCGTCGGCGAAACCCTCGCCGAGCGCGACGCCGGCAAGCACCACGAGGTGCTCGCCAAGCAGCTCAAGGGAAGCCTCGCAGGTCTCGACACCGACCAGATGCTCGACACCGTCATCGCTTACGAGCCCGTGTGGGCCATCGGCACCGGCCGCACCGCCACGCCCGAGCAGGCGCAGGAAGCCCATGCGTTCATCCGCAAAACCCTCGCGGAAATGTTCGACGCCCCCACTGCGGCCAAGGTCCGCATCCAATACGGCGGCAGCGTCAAACCGGATAACGCCAAAGAGCTTCTTCATCAGGCGGACATCGATGGCGCGCTCGTCGGCGGCGCCAGTCTCGACCCGCGCAGCTTCGCCAAGATCGTCAAGGCTTCGGCGCGCTCTTAGCCGTCAATTCATCCCGGTGCCGGCGTCGGCCGACTGCCCGGGTTCGATGGCTTCGAGAAAAAGATTTTCCAGGGTTGTCTGGGGACGCCCGCTCCACACCACTTTGAGCCCGAGATCCTCCGCCGCCCGGCGCAGCGCCGCCATTTTCTCCGGCGAGGTTTTCTCGAGCACAAACTCCTCGCGATCGCGCACGGAAAGCAGGTCATCGACCCGCCCCTCCCGAACGAGAGTTCCCCGGGCTAGAATGCCGACACGATCGCAAATCTCCTGCACTTGGGAGAGCAGGTGCGAGCAGAGAAGGATGGTCTTGCCGCGCTTCCTGAGCGCAAGGATCAGATCCCGGATTTCGCGCGAACCGACCGGATCGACACCGGCCGTCGGCTCATCGAGCACGAGCAATCCCGGATCCTGCACCAAAGCCTGCGCCAGACCGATGCGCTGCAACATTCCCTTGGAGTAAGAACCGACGCGGCGGTCCGCGGCCTCGGTCAGCCCGACAAGCTCGAGAAGCTCGCGGATCCTCGGCTCGAGTTCCCGCGCACCGAGACCGCTGAGTTTTCCGAAAAATCTCACGGTTTCCGCTCCGGTGAGGAACTTGTAGAAATACGGGTTCTCCGGAAGAAAACCCACGTCCCTGCGGCTGCGCACGAGGGCACTGTCTTCACCGAAAACTTTCGTCCGGCCGCGCGTGGGGGAAATGAGACCCAGGACGATCTTGAGCGTCGTGCTTTTGCCGGAGCCGTTCGGCCCGAGCAGGCCGTAAACCTCGCCGGGCTCCACACGCAGCGAAAGATCCCTGACCGCCACCACGCGATCGCGCCGCATCGGCACTTTGAAGACCTTTGTCAGATGATCAATCTCGACCGGAAATCTGTTCATGGACGAATTTCAAAACCGCGGAGGGCAACGGGCTTGGGAATGTCCGCCGAAGCCTCCCCGTCAATATGACCGGCCAACTCGCTGTCGCGCAAGGCCTGCAAGAAATCTTCCACTTCGCCTGCGTCCCCGGAGGCCACCAATTCCACGCGTCCGTCCGGCAGATTGCGCACATAGCCGGCCACGTCGAATCCCGCGGCCACGCGGCGCGCGGCGTAGCGGAACCCCACGCCCTGCACGCGCCCCTCGTAAAAAACCTGGACGGTCTTCGCCATCGCTCAGCCGCGCACCTGGCCGTTGCCGGTGACGAGATACTTGTATGTCGTCAACTCCTCCAAACCCATCGGGCCGCGCGCGTGCAACTTGTCCGTGCTGATGCCGATTTCCGCGCCGAATCCGAATTCGCCGCCGTCGCTGAAACGCGTCGAAGCGTTCCACAGGACGGTCGCCGAATCGACAGCCGCGAGGAACCGACGCGCCGCCGCCTCGTCGGATGTCACGATCGAGTCGGTGTGATGCGATCCGTATTGCTCGATGTGATCGATGGCATCCCCGAGCGAATCCACAACGCGGATGCTGAGGATCAGATCGAGGTATTCCGCCGTCCAGTCCCCTTCGGTGGCGGGTTTCACGCCGCTACCCAGAACCTCCAAGGTGCGTGCATCGCCGCGCAGCTCGACGCCCTTGTCTTTCAAAGCCCGCGCGATCGAAGGCAAAAACTTTTCCGCGATATCGCGGTGAACGAGCAGGGTTTCCATCGCGTTGCAGACGCCGGGCCGCTGGCATTTCGCGTTGATGACGATTTTCTCCGCCATGCCGAGGTCGGCGGATTTGTCCACGAACACGTGACACACTCCATGGTAGTGCTTGATCACGGGCATGCGCGCATGCTGCACCACGGCCTCGATGAGGGCATGGCCACCCCGCGGAACAATCACATCAAGATAGCGGTCCATCTGCGCCAGCAGTCGCACACCGTCCCGGTCGGTGAAAGGCACCAGCTGTATAACATCGGCGGAGAGCCCCGAGTTGACCGCACCGGCCGAGAGTGCTTGGGCGATGGCCAGGTTGGAATAAATCGACTCCTTCCCGCCGCGGAGAATGCACGCGTTGCCGGACTTGAGGCAGAGCACCGCCGCATCGGCGGTCACGTTAGGACGTGATTCGTAAATGATGCCGACCACGCCGATGGGCACGCGGATCTTGGTGATCTTGAGACCGTTGGGGCGCGTCCACTCGCGGATGATTTCGCCGACCGGATCGGGCAAAAGTGCAACCTCGCGCACGCCCTTGGCCATCGCGCGTATGCGCTCGGGCGTGAGACGAAGGCGATCGATCGCCGCCGCGTTCAGTCCGTAGCCGGGCGCCGCATCCAAATCTTTGGCGTTCGCCGCGAGGATGCCGGCTTCCGCCGCCTCCATGGCGTCGGCCATGGCCATGAGCGCGGCGTTTTTCTGGTCCTTGGAACACAAGGCCAGCGAGCGGGCCGCGGTGCGGGCTTTTTTGCCGAGTTGCTCGATTTGCTGCGCGAGATCCGGAACGGCCATAGACCTGCAATATCCGCCTCGCGCCGCCGCGCGTCCAAGCTAAATTGGCGGCATGGTGCCGAACGACGACCTTTTCGTGGAATCCGCGCCCGCCGGCATCCCCGCCCACGCCCCGCTCGCCGAGCGGATGCGTCCGCGATCGCTCGAAGAATACGCCGGCCAAGAGCACATCCTCGGACACGGGAAACTGCTACGCCGGGCCATCGAGGCCGACCGGTTTTCGTCCATCGTGCTCTACGGTCCTCCGGGAACCGGCAAGACAAGCCTTGCCGAAATCATTGCGCGCACGACCAATGCCCGGTTCGAGAGGTTGAGCGGCGTGGAAAGCACGGTCGCCGACCTTCGCAAGGTCATGGCCGCGGCAGCGCTGCGCCTGTCGCGCGACGGGACGCGGACCATTCTTTTCATCGACGAGATCCACCGGTTCAACAAAGCCCAGCAGGATGTTCTTCTGCCGGATGTCGAACGCGGCACCGTGCGACTCATCGGCGCCACGACGATGAACCCGTTCTTTTACGTCAACAGCCCGCTCGTTTCGCGCTCTCTGGTTTTCGAGCTTCGGCCTCTTTCCGCCGCCGACCTGCGGTTGTTGATGGACCGCGCCCTCGCCGATCCGGAGCGCGGCTTGGGCGGGAAAAACATCCGCCTCGATGAGGACGCCGCCGCACACCTTGCGGAGATCTGCGACGGCGACGCTCGGCGCTGCCTCAACGCGCTCGAACTCGCGGCGCTCACGACCGGAACGGACAAGTCCGGAGCGATCCACCTCACCCGCCAAGTCCTCGAGGAAAGCATCCAGCGCAAAGCCGTGGTCTACGACGCGAAGGACGACGCGCACTACGACACAATCAGCGCGTTCATCAAGAGCATCCGCGGCAGCGATCCCGATGCCGCGCTTTACTGGCTCGCGAAAATGCTGCACGCCGGCGAAGACATCCGATTCATCGCACGGAGGCTTGTGATCGCCGCGAGCGAGGATATCGGGTTGGCGGATTCGCGCGGACTCCTCGTCGCGGTGGCCGCGCAACAGGCCTGCGAGTTCGTCGGACTCCCCGAGGCCCAGATTCCGCTCGCCCACGCGACGGTCTATCTGGCTACCGCTCCGAAGAGCAACACGGCCTACATGGGTCTGATGGCCGCGCAATCGGATCTTCAGAAGGGACGGACACTCGCGGTGCCGGAGCATTTGCGCGACAAGCATTACAAGGGTGCGGAAAAGCTCGGCCACGGCAAGGGCTACAAATATTCGCACGATTTTCCGGATGCCTACGTTCCCCAAGCCTATCTTCCCGAGGGTCGCGTTTTCTACCAACCCACCGATCGCGGCGAGGAAAAGCGCATCGCCGAGCGCCTCGCACACTGGCGTTCGCTGTTCGAGGCGGCGCAGAGATAGCAACCGGGCGCCGGCCGGCTATTTCGCGCGCTCGGGATTGAGCGATTTCAACTCGGGAAGGACGAAGATTCCGTCTTTGCGCACAAGCTTTCCGTCGAACCACACCTCGCCGCCGCCGTAGTCGGAGCGCTGGATGCAGACCATGTCCCAGTGGACCTGGCTGCGGTTGCCGTTGCCGCCAACCTCGTAGGCTTGCCCGGGCGTGAAATGGAACGAGCCGGCGATCTTCTCGTCGAAAAGGATGTCGCGGATCGGGTGGAGAATGTGCGGGTTGAAGCCGAGGGAAAATTCGCCGATATAGCGTGCGCCGGCATCGGAGTCCAAAATCGAGTTGAGCTTGGCCGTATTGCGACCCGCCGTCGCCCCGATGATGCGCCCGTGTTTGAATTCGAGGCGCACATCGTCGAACACCGTCCCGTGGTAAATGCTCGCCGCATTGAAATGCACGCAACCTTCGACGCTCCGCTTGACCGGCGCGGTGAAAACCTCGCCGTCGGGAATGTTGCGGTCACCGCCGCAGATGACCGAACCGATGCCCTTGATGCTGAACCGCAGGTCGGTGTCGGGCCCCTTGATGTGCACGCGGTCGGTGGAATCCATCAGCGCCTTCAGCGTCTCCATGCCTTTGCGCATTTTCGCGTAATCGACCGTGCAGACACGGAAGTAATAATCCTCGAAGGCCTCGGTGCTCATTTGCGCCTGCTGGGCCATTGATGGCGATGGCCAGCGCAGGACAACCCAGCGCGTCTTGTTGATGCGGTGGTTCATCACCGGACGCATCGTCGCGGCGATCATTTTCATTTTGTCCGCCGGCACATCACTCATTTCGGTGGCGTTGTCGCTGCCGCGGATGGCGATGTAGGCATCCATTTTTTTGATCCGCGCCAGATCGATCTCGGCCGCCACGGAAATCTGTTCCTGGGCCGCACCAATGGCCATTTCCCTCGCCACGCGGCTGTGCTGGAGTTGCACAAAAGGCAGGGCCTTGGCTTTGCGTGCCGCGCGGATCAAGGCGACCACCATGCCGTCGGGAACATCCGAGACCTCGATGAGGACTTTGTCGCCGGGCTTGAGGGCCGTGGAATGCTTGACCAGCACGGTGGCCAGTTCGTCGAAACGCGCGTCAGTCATGGCCGGATTTATGCACGAGAGGAAGGTCGCGGGCAAACACTCAGGGCCCCACCGTCCGGAACTCGGCCAACGTCACGCGATAGAGTTTGCCGTCCTCGTTCAACAAAACCAGAGCATCGTTGCCGTCGAAAGCCACCCCTTCCGCCTGCCAGGCGAAAATGGGCATTTTCCTCACGCTCCCCCGGAAAATACTTCCCGAATCAGGATCGTAGCCGAAGATCCAAACGGTCGAGTAAGTGAGCACGGCCACATGTTTTCCGTCCGGTGAAACATCGGCGGCGGTCACCATGCCCCCGACGTCGAACGAGTCCACGAAGCGCAACGCGTTGGACGACCGGGTCGAATCGCCCGACAGGCGGTAGAGGAACGTCCGCGTGTCGCTGCGGCGTTTGGTCAGGCAATAGATGTGTCCGCCGGCGCAAAAGACCGCCTCGCAATCGTAATCCGGTGACGGCGCTTTTTGGTCTTCGTAATGCACGCGCAAGGTGCGATCCGGCCGCACCGTTTTCGCGCCGGGCTTCGGTTCGCGGACAAAATGCAACATCAGTTGCTTGCGCTTGCCGCTGTTGTTTCCGATGTCCGCGATGATCAGGTTGCCCTTTTCGTCGAGGGCGATGTCCTCCCAGTCGTAATTCTTGCAGCCTTCGATGGTCACCGGTCCCTGCCAACCGCGCGCCAGCTTCCCGTTGAGAGCGACGGGCACGATCCGCGCCCCGCATCCGGAATCACCATGGACCCAGAAAACGCCGCCGTAGCGCAGGCTCTGCACCAGACCCGAACACTCGGTGACGAGCGAGGGACTGATCGTCCCGACCGGTTTGAGACTGTAGAGGACTTGCCACGGCCATTGCGCCCCGGCGGGCGCGGCCGCCAAAAGCAGAAGCGCGGTTATGCGGACAAGTCCTCGCATCAATAAGCTTTGGCGAAAAGGACGCGCTGGCGGCTTGGCTTGCCGGAGAACGGGCAGACACCCGGCTGCGGGTCTTTTTCGCGCGGGATGCAACGGATGGTGACTTTCAACTCGTCCTTGATCTTTTCTTCCGTCTCGCGCGTGCCGTCCCAATGGGCCAGCGCAAACCCGCCGTGGATCTCGGGCTGCGCCGGGTTCGCGGGCGTGAAGAATGCGCGGAAGTCGCCGGCGGAATCGATGATCCTGGTATGCTCGTCGCGGAACTTCGTGGCGCGTTCGAGCAACCCTGCCTGCATGGATTCGAGAAGTGCACCAACCCCCGCCAAAAATTCCGCAACGGAAGGAAACTCTTTTTCTTTCGGACCGCGGTCGCGACGACTGACGGCCACCGAGCCTTTCTCGATGTCGCGCGGACCGATTTCCACGCGGAGCGGCACGCCTTTTTTGATCCAATCCCAATTTTTCACGCCGCCTCCGGCGTCGCGTCGGTCGATCTCGACCCGCACCGCCTCGCCGAAGGCGGTCTGCGCGCGAAGCTGCGCGGCAAGCTTGTCCGCCGCCTCGAGCACGGCGGCGCGGGACTCCTCCTTGGCAAGCACCGGCAGGATGACAATCTGCGAAGGCGCAACGCGCGGTGGAAGGACCAGGCCGTCGTCGTCGGAATGCGCCATAATGAGCGTGCCGATAAGTCGCGTGCTGACCCCCCAACTCGTGGTCCATGCCAGCTGTTGGCTGCCGTCGCGCGCGGCGAATTCGATGCCCGCCGCGCGGGAAAAGTTCTGTCCGAGAAAATGCGAAGTGCCGGCTTGGATGGCCTTGCGATCCTGCACCATCGCCTCGATGCAGAGCGTGTTGACCGCTCCCGGGAAGCGCTCGCTCTCGGATTTTTCGCCGGTGAAGACCGGCAGCGCCAGATGCTCGCGCGCGAAGGCTTCGTAAACACCCAGCATTTTTTCGGTCTCCGCAACAGCTTCTTCCCTCGTCTCGTGCGCGGTGTGCCCTTCCTGCCAGAGGAACTCGGCGGTGCGGAGGAAAAGACGCGGACGCATCTCCCAGCGGACAACGTTGGCCCACTGGTTGATGAGCACGGGAAGATCGCGATACGACTGCACCCAGCGCGCGTAGGCCGCGCCGATGATCGTCTCCGACGTAGGACGCACGATGAGCGGCTCGGCAAGTTCGCCGGCGGGCACCAGTTTCCCGTCTTTTTCTTCCAAACGGTGGTGCGTGACCACGGCACACTCTTTGGCGAAGCCCTCGACATGCTCGGCTTCTTTTTCAAGGAAACTCAGCGGGATGAAGAGCGGGAAGTAGGCGTTGACGTGGCCGGTCTCCTTGAACATGGCATCGAGCTGCCGCTGGACATTTTCCCAGATCCCCCAGCCCCACGGTTTGATGATCATGCATCCGCGCACATCGGAGTTTTCCGCGAGGTCCGCGGCTTTGATGACCTGCTGATACCACTCGGGAAAATTGTCAGCGCGGGTCGGCGTGATAGCGGTTTTTGCGGCACTCATGGACAAGGGCGCGGATACTAACCGACGCGCAGGCTGCGGAGAAACTTTTTGAAATACTCCACGCCTTCCTCGAGAGCCGCCACTTCGATGTATTCGTCCTCGGTGTGGGCCTGGGCGATCGAACCCGGGCCCGCGGCGGCGGCGGGGATTCCTGCCGCCGAGAATATGGCCGCGTCGCAAAACCACGCGGCACCGGCTGGTCGCCCGCCCGCGGCGGCCAGCTTTGCGATCACCGGGTGCGAGGGATCGGTGTCCAGCGCCTCGGAACCGGCAATGCGGGTGACTTCGAGCCCCGGACACGCCGAGCGCATGGCGTCGAAAACCGCAGCGGCTTGATCGGCCTTCCACTGCGAAGGAAGGAGGCGCAGATCGACGACGGCCTCGGCGTAATCCGGAACAATGTTGAACTTCGCTCCTCCGCGGATCGTGCCGATGCTGAAGGTCGGATGGCCGAGCACGGGGTCCTCGATGGTTTTGAAATAATCCGTCAGCGCTTCATGCAACGAAAGAAGGCCCGAAGCGAGCTTGGTGATCGCGTTCTCGCCGCGTTCCGGACACGAACTGTGCGCGGCGCGGCCCCTGGCCACAATACGCGCCGTCACATCGACTTTGTGTTTGAAAACAACATCCAAGCCGGTCGGTTCACCGACGAGGACGAAATCGAACCTCTCGCGGGCCACGAGCGCCTTGGCGCCATCCTGCCCGGCCTCTTCGCCCATCAATCCGGCGAACCAGATCTCGTGCGAGAGCGACGGCAGGATGTCGCGGCATTCGCAAAGCGCCCAAAGCATCGACGCCATCGGCCCCTTGGTATCGCTGGCTCCGCGCCCGTAAACGCGCCCGTCACGCAACTCCCCGCCGAACGGGTCGATGGTCATGCCCGCAACGCTGACCGTGTCGAGATGTGGGGCGAAAAGCAGGCGCGGTTTCGCGGGGTCCGACGCAAACCGCCCCACGACATTGGGGCGCCCGGGGTGCACTTCGTGCAATCCGGCCTCGGCTCCCATCGAGCGGAGAAATTCCATGACGAACTCGGCGCAGGCCTGCTCGCCCGTGCGATCCGTTCCGGGATTGCCATCGGGATTGACGCTCGGGATGCGCACGAGCTTCTGCAAAAGTTCGGTCACGCTGCTGGCTTGTGTGTTCATTTGGCGGCTCCGGTGAATTTTTCGAAAACCAAGCGGACGAGCGGGCGCGCTCCGCGCTCGAAAAGAAAACGCGCTTCCTCGCCGCCCGGCCACGCGAGGACCAGAACATCGGCGAGAAATTTCTGCTCGATCCTGGCGGCCGGAGTTCCCGGCGGCAACGCGCGCGGGCGACGCGATCGTCGCGGGACGAAGTAGAGCATCTGGGCGGGACCGGCGGCGGACACGAGCCAGCCGAAACGATTGCGCGGGTAGCCGGGGCCGGTGCCGCTGATGCAAGCGACGGACCATTCCACTTTCCATTCGGCACCGGCGTGGTCGCCCACCGCGGTCCGTGCAGCGGAGGGAAGTTCGTCGGGAAGCGAAGTCAGCACCGCATCCTCTGGCGCAAGGCGCAATTTGCGTCCGCACAGCCAGAGCTTCACCCATGTGGAGCGCAGCATGCGCGGGACAAAATACCAGATCGCGGCAAGGGCCACGATGGCAACAGCCAGAGCAACCAGCGGATAGGTGAAAATGAGCCCGAGCCCCAGGATGACGGTCGCATCCTCGGCCACACTGAGGACCACGTTCGTGACCGGCTCGGGCGAGGCATTGGCCTGCAGACGCACCGTGGCTTTGAGCGCGTGCGTGGTAAAGCCGAGCCACGCGGCCAGCAGGCCGACGATGACGTTGAACACCGGATTGCTGTCGCCCAGCACCATGACGCCGAGCAGTGCCGCGCCGACCGGGCGGATCGCCGTGTGGACGGCATCCCAGGCGGAATCAACCCAAGGAAATTTATCGGCCAGAGATTCCATGGCAAAAAGAAGTCCGGCCACCAACAGGACCCACGGATCGGCCAGCACCTGCAAACGCTCGTAGTCGGGCGCCAGCGTGATCCACTGGAAGCGGACCGCCATGCCGGTGAGAAAGACCGTCAAATAGAGATTCAGCCCGGCGAGCGAGGCCAAGCCGACCGCCACGCCGAGGAGTTGGAGAATTTCCATGCGGCGAAAAGTCTAGGCGGGTCCTGGCCGTCCGCCAAACGGCAAAAAGCCCCTCCGGCAACCGGAGGGGCTTTGCGAGGCGCAAACAATCCTCAGTAAGAGAAGTTGGCGCTGATACCACCCCACCAAGTGTTGGCCGAGGTCGGTTGGACGCCACCGAACGGGCTGGCCAGATTTTGCCAAGTCCACGAATAAGCAACGTAGGGTGACACGCTGAACCAGCTGGTGAACTGGATCGGCAGAGCGATGCCGGACTGCCAGTTGTTTCCACCGCTGAAAGGCGTCAGCGGATTGGCGCGCTGGTTGAAGCGGAAGTTCAGGTTGAACTGCGTGTAGGGAGCGAGCGAGACCGCCCCGTCATAGGCGAGCGGTATGCTCGAGCTCAGGCCGAACGACCAGTAGGACGAGCCGCCATTGATCAAGCCGCCCGCCTTGCCCCATTCCGGACCGAGGTTGTAGTAGAAGGTCGAGTTGGGGGTGATGGTTACTTTGCCCAATTCGATCTCGTAAGCCGCGCCGAAGTAGATCTCGTTTTGGCTGGTCGGCGTATTGCCGTTGACGTCCGCGACATTCGGGAAACTGTAATAAATCCAGCCGGCCGACAACGTGAGCGGACCAAACTCGTGGGCGTAGCCGAGAGTGACATCGATCTCCCCGTAAGGTTGGTGCGCGTTGGCGCCGTTCCACCACGAACCGACTCCATACCAGAAGTTGGCCGTGAAGGTGCCGTTTTCCCAAGGCGAGACGCCGAGGCCGGCGTTCAGCCAGTAAATGCCGTTGCCGTTGCCGAGGACGTTGACGCCGCGGAACATGTAAAGGCTGTCCCATCCGGTGCCGGCGTTGACCGACCACCATTTGTCCGCCTCGGTTTCCTCGACCACTGCTGTCGATTTGCCATCGGTGACTGCAACGGTAGTCGAAGCCGGCGCGGCGGGCGTGCCCGCGGAGCTGATCGCGCCAGAGCGTGACTCGTCGAGAGCGCGCTCGCCGGCCGAGGTTCCTGTTTCTGTTTGTGCATGAGCTGCGGCGGCCGCAAAGAGCCCCAGCAACACAAGTGTCGTTTTTTTCATGTGAGGTGTGTGTTTTTTTGTTTGGTTTATCTCTGTCGAGCCGTTGGCACGGCCGTCGTTAAGGGATAAAGCAGGAGCCGTGCCAAAATTGCCGAAAGAGCCACAAAGAATCCCACGTAGGGCCGGCTCTTCCCGCGCGGCCACAAGTCCGGCTTCAGGAAGCGGCGAAGGACGGGTATTCAGGATGCGTTGCGGAAAAGCGGATAGCTACGGGGGACCGATCGGCGGGTCAAAACCCTGACCTCTCGAGCACAGCCACCGGAATCACGTTTCCCGGATCGCGCGAAAACCGGCATCAATGTTGGCGCCGAGACCGGATCCGCAATCTATCCCCGGCACTCACCCGCCATGCATCTTTTGCAACAGCGCGGAGGTGGATCGTCCGGGCACCAGCGGCAAGATCTCGATGCGGGCGCCGGATTCACGCAAAGCGTCGCGCTCGCCGGCATCGAGCGTGTCGGGGGTGTAATCCCCGCCCTTGGCATAAACATGCGGCCGCACACAGCGCAGGAGGCCGGTGGCGCGTTTGTCCTCGAAAATAACCACGTAATCCACGCAGCGAAGGGCTGAAAGCACCTCGGCGCGATCCTGCTCGGTGTTGATCGGACGTCCCTCGCCCTTGAGCGCACGAACGGACCCGTCGCCATTGAGCCCGACGGCGAGGGCGTCACCGAGAGCACGGGCCTGACGCAGATAGCGCACATGCCCGGCGTGGAGAATATCGAAGCAGCCGTTGGTGAAGACCAGCTGACGTCCCTCGCGGTCCATGCGCTCGCGCACGACCGCCAACTCCTCTGCGCTCACAATGCGGGCCTCGTGCATGGCGCCGAGGCTGTCACCTGCGGCGCCATTGCGCAATACCGCGGCGGTGCCTAGCATCCTCGCCATGCGCAGCGCGCGACTTGCCGACGAGAACTGGGATCGGACGCCGGAAAAACCCGCGCCGGAAGGCGGCCGATGACAGCAAAGTCCTCCGTCCTTCCCGGCGGCGCGGCCGAGCCAAGCCGCAACCTGCCACCGTGCCCGGTGGCGCGTCTCGCCGCCTTGCTCGAGGAGGAACCCCGGCTCGAGGCTGTCGCTTTCAATCCCGCCACGCGCCGTCTCTCGATCGCCACCTTGGGCGGGGACAAGGACGGATACCTTGCGCGCCGCGTCACCGAGACGATGCTGTCCAGCCACGAACCTTGTCCGCATTTCCGCCCGGAGCGCTGCGAGGTTTGCGGCGTCAGCGCCGAACATCTTCCGGGCAGGTCCCGCATTCTGGTCTCGGAAAAACTAGGCACCACCGTGGTCCGCAAAGCCACATGCGTCACAGCCGTGTCGTTGTGGCAGTGGATCAAAATTGTCTGGCCGGCCTACGCTCCGCGCCAAAAAGGCACCATCGAGGAGCACAGCGAGGTCGAATGGAAACCGATGGCGGCCCTCGCCGCGGGCTGCGCGGTGTTCGGACTTGCGGGCTGGGCTCTGGAATTTGCGCCCGTTCCCGCGTGGGCACCGCTAGCCGCATACATCGCAGCCTATCTGTGCGGCGGTTGGGACGCCGCGGTCGATGCATGGGACCGCCTCAAACACGGCCAACTGGACATTCACTTCCTCATGCTCGCGGTGGCCGCCGGCGCGGCGGCGATCGGTGCGTGGCGCGAGGGCACGCTGCTGCTTTTCCTCTTTTCGGCCTCCGGGGCGATGGAGCACTACGCCATGGGACGCACCCGGCGGGAGATCGGCGCTCTACTGCGCGGCGCGCCCAAAACGGCGATGGTGCTCGAGGGCGGCAGAGAGCGCGAAATTCCCGTTGATGATCTGCTGCCGGGAATGACCGTGCGCGTGACGGCCGGCGGCCAGATCCCGGTCGATCTCGTGGTGACGCGCGGGCAATCGGAGTGCGACGAGTCAAACTTGACCGGCGAATCGGTCCCCGTGCCCAAGGGGCCGGGTGACACCGCTCTGGCCGGAACAATCAACATCGGCGGCATCCTCGAAGGCAAGGTGCTGCGCCCGGCGAGCGAAAGTTCGCTCCAGCGCATCATCCGCATGATCCGCGAGGCGCAGTCGCTGCGCGCGCCCTCGCAAACTTTCACCGACCGCTTCGGGACCACCTACACGTGGACGATTCTCGGTGCCTGCGCACTCATGTTCTGTATCTGGTGGCTTGTTTTGGGATTGCCGCCGTTCGCGTCGGACGGAGAAACAAGAAGCGCTTTTTACCGCGCCATGACACTGCTCGTCGTGGCGTCACCGTGCGCCCTCGTGCTGTCCGTTCCTTCGGGTATCCTCTCGGCCATCGCCAGCGGAGCGAGGCGCGGAGTTCTTTTCCGCGGAGGCGCACCGATCGAGAACCTGGCGCTGGTCAACGTCGTCGCCCTCGACAAAACAGGCACGCTCACCTCGGGACGTTTGACCTTGGCCGGTGTCGATGTCCTGCGCGGAACAGAAGAGGGCTTGCTCTCCCTCGCGCATTCGCTGGCCCGGCATTCGTCGCATCCGTTGTCGCGTGCCATCACCCGCACGGCAGCCCAGCGCGGCGCTGGGGATCGCGGCGCCGATGAACACTCCACCGTGGCGGGACGCGGCGTGCGCGCGAGGATCGGCGGCAAATCCTGCGTTCTCGGCAACCGTGCCTTCGTGGCCGGCGAGACCGGACTGCAGTTGCCCGACGCGCCCCACGGTGCGGACGCCGCCGAGGTCTGGGTGGCGGGACCGGACGAAGCAGGTTGCCTGCGCTTCCGCGACGAAATCCGGCCGCAAAGCCGTGCGCTGCTCGAGCAACTCAAAGCCCGGGGAATCGCCGCCGTCATGCTCACCGGTGACCGCGAGGGCCCGGCAACCGCCATGGGTCGCGCGGCCGGTATCGAGGAGATCAGAGCCGGCCTTCTGCCGCAGGACAAAGTCGCGGCCATCGAGGAATTGAAAGACGGCGGACGACGGCGCGTGGCCATGGTCGGCGATGGCGTGAACGATGCCCCGTGCCTCGCCGCCGCGGACATCGGCGTGGCGATGGGCGCGCGCGGATCGGATGCGGCCCTCGAGCAGGCCGAGGTCGTGCTGATGAACGACAAGCTCGAGAATTTCATCCTGGCGCTTGATCTCAGCACGAATGCGCGCCGCGTCATCCGCCAGAATATGTTCGTGGCGTTGGGAACCGTCACGGTCATGGTCCTGGCCACTTTCGTGTTTCCCGTTCCGCTGGCTCTGGGCGTCGCGGCCCACGAGGGCAGCACCGTGGTGGTGGTGCTCAACAGCCTGCGCCTGCTCTTCATGCGCCGCGCCTGACAACAGCGCCTGCGGTTGTTAGTTTGCCGTCATGTTCTGGCGGGCCTTCGCGCACCACACGTTGAAGACGCTCCTGCGCGCGGTGCAGGTCGTCGCTTTCGTGGTTGTGCCGGCCGTGCTGATCTGGCTGCAAACGGCAGGGCTTCCGAAAGCGTTCCATCGTCCGCTCACGGAAGCCGCGGCGCGCCAGGGATTGCAACTCGACTTCAGCCGCATGCGCCTGAGCCTGCTCGAGGGGCTCGTCCTGGACGATGTGCGCCTGCGCGCACGCAACCTTCCGGAGAACAACGAGGTCGGGGTCGATCGCTCCGCGGTCTCGCTCAACTGGCGCGCGCTGCTTCAGGGCAAAGTGGAGCTGACATCGCTCGACCTGCGCGGCGCGCAGCTTTTCCTTCCGCTCGCCTCGGACGGAGGCGTGACCAGGACCATCCGCCTGACCAAAGCGCGTGCCCGGCTCATGCTCTCCGACGGCGTTGTGAGCGTTCCGCTCGCGCGCTTCAATCTCCAGGGAATCGACGTGGTCGCCAGCGGACAGGTCGTGCTTGGCGACGCCGCCGAACCACAAACGACACCGGTGCTGCGTCTTCCGCCGGAGGCGGACCGCGTGCTGGAGATTCTCGAGAGCCTCGACTTCGGCAATACCCCGCCCCTTTTGGAACTGGAATTCGCGGCCAAGTCCGGCGATGCACAATCTCTGCAGATTCCGCGGCTTCATTTCGACGCCCGCCAAGCCTCCCGCGGACAGATCGCGCTGCGCGACATCCAGCTCGACGCCTCTTACCGCGACCGCGTGCTCACCGTGCAGAAACTTTCAGCGCGGGATACGAAGTGGGGGCGCCTCGACGCGTTCGGATCGTGGGATTTGGGAACGGGCGAGGCGCGTGCCGACGCCAATTCCAGCCTCGATCCTTCGCCCTGGCTGGCGGAGTTTTCGCCCGACGGCCCTTGGCTGGCGACGGAATTCAACGATCCGCCGTCGCTGGATGCCACCCTCGAGATCAACCCGCGGCAAACCCCGCGCATACGCGCCATAGGCACGGCGGCGTCCGGACCGTTCCGGGTCCGCGGACTGGCCTTCGAAGGAATTTCGGGCGGCTTTGCGTGGCGTGACGGGGAATTTTACGCGAGCGACATCGTGCTCGCGCGCAAAGACGGGGAGATCCGCGCGGACATCATGCACCGTCCGGGCGACGCACGCCTGCGCATGGACTGCAACACGGATCCCATGCCCTTTGCGGCGCTGCTCGATGACAAGGCGCGCCAAGGCATCGAAAAGATGGAACTCACCTTCACCGATCCGCCCTCGATCCAATTCGAGGCGGCCGGCACGGATTTCAAACCCGCCAATCTCAAGGCGCGCGGCAAGCTCAAGATGGGAAAGACATCGATCCACGGTTCGCCGATGGAAAACGCCACGGCCGACCTGTCATTCTCCGACCTCGCCCTCACGCTCTCGAATATCCGCGTCAAGCGCCCCGAGGGCGAAGGCAGCGGGGCATTCACCTACGATTTCGGCCGCAAACAGGTGCGGTTGGACGGGATCCGCAGCACGATGAACCCGTTCAACGTCCTTCAGTGGGCCGATCCGAAAGTGGCGAAGGAAACCGAACCCTACCGTTTCAAAGCGCCGCCCGAAGTCACCGTCGGGGGCACCATCGGCTTGGAGGATGCGACGACCACGCGCATCTGGGCGAATTTCACCGCCCCCCAAGGTCTCGATTACGACCTGCTCGAGCGGACGCTGAATTTCGGCACGGCCACGGGATCAATCGAGTTCGCCGGACGCAAGATCCGTGTCGATATCCCGTCCGCGCGTCTTTACGGGGGGCTCGTCAAGCTGACCGGCGACATCACCACCGGCGAACCGGGCGCGCGGCAGCAGATGGATGTCACATTGGACGCGGTGGACTTCGAAAAACTCACGCGCCTCTACTTCGATTACAAGGATTCGCAGGGCGTCGTGAGCGGCAACTACACATTCAGTTTTGTCGGCGGCAAGCCGCGCGAGATGCGGGGCAACGGCAAACTGCTCGTCGAGAACGGAAACGTCTTCGCCATCCCCGTTCTCGGCCCGCTCTCCGCGATTCTCGACACGATCATCCCCGGCACGGGTTACCAGACGGCGCGCCGCGCCACCTGCGACTACAAAGTTTCGAACGGCGAAATCCGAACCGACAACCTCGATGTCGTCGGACAGGGATTCAGCATGATCGGACAGGGTTCGCTCTATTTCGTGGAGGACCGGATGGACTTCGGCGTGCGGATCAACGCGCAGGGTGTGCCGGGACTGCTGCTTTACCCGGTGAGCAAGCTCTTCGAATATGTCTCCGACGGCAAACTATCGCAGCCCGAGTGGCACCCGCGGATTTTGCCGAGGGGCGGCAATGCGAAGAAACCGGAGAAAACAGCGGAGGAAAAACCGCCCGAGCGTTAGAACCGCCCGCGGCGCCTCGGGGCGCGGCAACGAAAAATCCGGTCTACTTCATCGGAGAAGCAGCACCGAACGGGCCCGCTTGATTGCCCGGGTGATGCGGCGGTGTAGGTGGGCCGGCACGCCGGTGAGGCGGCGCGGCAGGATTTTTCCGCTTTCGGTCACGAAGCGCTTCAGCAACTCGGGATTCTTGTAATCGATGGCATCAACCTGCAGGTCGATGCGGCGGCGGGGCATCGGGCGGTTGGCCCGGCGCATGGCGGCGCGGCGTTTGGGCGTTTTGGGTTGCATGTGGTCTTATTTGGTTTCGCGGTGCAGCGTGTGCCGGCGGAGATGCGGATTGTATTTCTTTTTCTCCAGACGGCCGGGCGTGCGCGGGCTCTTCTTGTTGCGTGTGCTCATGTAGCGCGAGACAGGCTTGCCTTCGGCAGCCGCCTCGGTGCACTCGAGAGTGATAATTTCCTGGGCCATGGTTCTTACTCCTTGCTTTCCGCCGGCGACTCCTCGTCGCTTTCTTCGGAGGCGTCTTCTTCGATAGATTCAAACAGGCGCGCAACCGGCTGGCGGAATTTGGTGTGACGGTTCTTGCGCTCGATCTCATTCTGGCACTCGACGGTGAAACGCGCGAATGGCCGGGCCTCGAGCCGGGCTTTGGGGATCTGCTTGCCGCTCATTTCGCAGACACCGTAGGTGCCGCGGGCGATGCGCTTGAGAGCCTCGTCGATTTCAAAGAGCGCATCCTGCTCTTGCGAGAGCAGACTGAGGGCGAAATCACGGTCGTATGCGTCGCTGCCCGCATCTGCCTGGTGCAGCCCGTGGGCAGACGCCTCGTGCGCGTCGTGACCGCTGCGAAGGTTGTCACGGGCGACGCCCGTCATGGAATCGAGCAGCGTGTCCTTGAGCGCCAGAAGACGGTCCTGCTGCTTCTTGAGCCAAGGATTGAGCCGGCGGGACTTGGCGACCGGTTGGCCGAAAGCGAGCATGTCACGCGTGCCGACGAGCGGTGCCTTCGTGGCACGCGACTTTTTGCGCGGAGACGCGGCGGGCTTTTTCGATGCAGACTTCTTGGCCGGGGATTTTTTGGCCGCCGCCTTCTTCGCCGGACGGGGTGCGGACTTCTTCGCCTTAGATGGTTTCTTGGCGGATTTGGCAGTGGATTTTTTCTTCT
Organism: Chthoniobacterales bacterium; assembly: GCA_018883245.1. Classification (NCBI taxonomy): domain Bacteria; kingdom Pseudomonadati; phylum Verrucomicrobiota; class Spartobacteria; order Chthoniobacterales; species Chthoniobacterales bacterium. The sequence continues at coordinate 24,199 of VEQL01000003.1, read as the reverse complement.
TGGCAGCCATTGGATTGAATCTTTCGGGGAGGGGCGAGGAAGCTACCGGCCGCGCGCCGGCGGCGCAAGGCTTTTCGGCACCGCCTGTGTTTCAAGGCTCCGGAAGCGGAACCGGGCGATCCCCCACTTTGTCGGCTTCGGCCTTGATTTGCTCCTCCTCGCCGGGAGTGTAAGGCCGGCCGCCGACGACGGCCACGGAGCCGCCGTCCTGTTTGACCAACGAGGGACGGGAACGCTTGCCCGTCTCCACGTAGGCCTGCCGCGCGAGCACCTCCCCCTGCAGACCGAGATGGGTATAGAGGAATTGCTTCGGCGAACTGTTCTGCAGGATGTGGATTTCGTTGTTCACATCGAGCATCACCTCGGGACGGCCGAAGGTGAGAAATTGGCCGAGTTGGTGCGTGGCGTAAACGCGTCCGTTCTCCTTGTCCTCGATGCGCGCGTAGAGACGCGTGGTGCGCGAGAGCTTGTGCGAGAGCAGCGTGACCGTGCGCAATTCCGGACGACCGTCCGGTCCCGGGACGCCGACCACCTCCTGCCAGATCGGGCGGCCGTCGGTGATTTCTACCGCGAGCGGTGGAGAACTGAAGTAGCGCCCGAAGGTATCGGCATAAACCGTGGCCTTGATTCGATAGAGGCCGAACTCGTGAAGCGGAAACAAAGGAGTGATGTTGACGGCGCGCGTCATCTTCTCCCCCGGCCCCACGGCTGCAGGTGCGAGCGAGTAGCGGGCGTTGATCGGAGGCACGGGTCGACCATCGTCCGTCTCGATGCTGAAGCCGAACCACTGGCGGTCATCGACATCCTCGAGCAGAAGCGGGCGGCCGCTGAGGTTGTTGATGGTCACCGTGGCAATGAGCGGTTCGTAGAGGACGTAGAGCTTGCGCTTGAAACTGATATCCACGCGCACTTGGGCGTTCGCCGCCGGAGCGAATAGAGCAGCCAGCAAGGCGAAGAGCAGGAGACGCGGGAGCAGGGCCCCGGGTCGATGGGGAGGAACACCGGTCATTTTTGCGGCTGGTCCGACGCCGTGCGGAAACCGAGCGTGTCCTGCGCCTGCAAGGGATCGAGGATCGCGCGGCGTCGCGTGATCAGGTGTTCGGGATTGCCCCAGTTGCCGCCGCGGATGACAGGAACCTGCGCGCCGGTGCCGTCCTCGGCCGGCGCCATGGAACCGGTCCACTCCGACACGTTGCCGGCGGTGCCGTGGACACCGAACGGGCTTTCGTCTCCCGTTGGTTGATTGACCGGAGACCAGCGCTTGTAGCCGTCGATGTCACCGCCTTTCTTGGGGTTCGGGTTGAAATCCGCGCCGCTGTTCACGCGCTTCGTATTGTCGTCATTGCCCCAGGGATACTTGCGTCCGTCGGTGCCGCGCGCCGCCTTTTCCCACTCCTGCTCGGTCGGTAAACGGCGCCCTTTCCATTTGGCGTAGGCGTAAGCATCGAACCAATCGACATTGAACACGGGCGAATCGACGTCGAGCGGAGCGTCTTTGTATTGTTTCCAGCGGACGGCGCGCGTGTAGTAGCCGGGCATCGGCGGGGTGAGGTCCTTGTTGTCGGCCCAGTCGAGCGGGACGTGCGATTTGCCCTTGGGCTGGTCGGGATGAGCAAGCTTTTCCGCCTCCCCCGGGTTGGCCTCGAGATAATCGAGAAACTCTTTGTAGTCGGCGATCGTCACCTCGTTGGCATCGATCCAGAAGTCGGACAGCTTCACTTTCTCCCCGTCCTGATAAATAAATTCCCCGGCTGGAATTTTGACCATCTTGGTGACGATGGTGCGCGACCCCGATGAGAAGATGCGGAACATGGCGAATAGCCCCAGCAGCAGCAGGACGAAGGACAAACCCGCGGTGACCATCAGACGTGTCTTCTGCTTCTGCTTCGACTTCTCCAGCAATTCCTTGGATTTCGCGGCACGCGCACCGAGCTGTCCCGCGTCCTTCGGTGCAACAGCCGGTTTTGCCGCCACGGCCGCCTGCTGTGCAAGTGACCATTCGGCATTGTCCGCCGCAAGCAGAGCCGCGGCTGCCGCGGACGCCGGCCCCGCGGGCGATGACACCGAGGCAACGGATTGGGCAACGGACTGGACTTCGGATTTTTCTTCCTTCGCGGCAGGGGCACCAGCCACAGCCACGTTCAAGAGTCGCGGACGCATCGCGCTGTCGAAAATAATATCCTCCGGACCGATCGCGCGTCGCGCGATACCCTGCTTGGCAAAATGCGCCGACACCTCCGCCACCATCCGCAACGCGGTGACGAGCGCGCGGTCTTCCAGTTTGTGCCCCGCCTCGGCGTAGGCTTTGAGACTGTGGCCGGGCACGAGGTCGGAGCTGTAAAAATTCCAACCGTCGGCGGCGCCCGCCTCGTGCACAGCGAGGAGATAAGGATGGGTGACTGAAGCCTTGGCACGCGCATCCGCGAGGAACGCTTCCACCGCTTCCGGTTTTGCGGCGTGCGAGGAGTCCAGAACGTGCAGTTCGACGTGCCGCGACATGTTTTGCTGCCATGCGAGATATTCGAGCACGGCTCCGTCGCGGCCGACGAACTCCTGCAAGTAATAAGGACCGATGGTCGATCCAAGGGCGGGCGCACCCTCGGGAGCAGCCAACACGGGGGGCGATGCGGACTCGAGGCCGACGGCCGCAGCGATTTGCGCAAGATCGACGGGCTTGGTCAACACGTGCGCCCCGGCAACGCGGTCCGCGTGCGAAGAAAGATCGTAGCCGCTGACAAACACCGTGCGCATCGAAGGAAATTCGCGCTGGAGGACATCCCGCAATTTGAAGCCGTCCATCGGCTCCATCACCACGTCGGTCACGAGCACGTCGGGTCCGCCCCATTCGCGCGCCACCTTCATCGCCTCGCCGCCGAGGGAAGCGGTGCGGACCTCGCATCGGCCGAGCGACTCGAGCAACTCACCCCACGCGGCAAGAACCTGCGGCTCGTCATCAACGAGCAGTATTTTCACGGCTGGGCCCCCTGCTCCGCACCGCCGGCATCGGGTATTTCGGAAAGAGGCGGAGGAAAAAGCTCCTGCAAAGTCACCGGGTCCGCCCTTGTCTCCTGCAGCTGGCCACGGTGGTAGATATTGACCATGTAGCCGTAATATTGCGGCGCCGGTCCCCCGTCACGGCCGACGCGCGGCAACTCATATTTGACCTCGAGAATTTCAATGCCATCACCCCTCCAGTCCACCGGCGTGGTGAACCACATTGACTGCACGCGGCTCATGGTCGGGATGATCTCGCCGTCCACCAGCTCGTAAAAAGTCACATTGATACGGACATCGCGCGCGTCGATCGTTTCGCCGGGGCGCGCCTTCACGGCAAGCCGCAAATCCTTGGTTTGGCCGGCTCCCTGCTTTCCGTCCTTCACGGTCAGGTCCACTACTCCCAGCGAAGAGCCGGGTTGCAGGCCGACTTGGTCGCGCAGGGCCGCAGCGGACGCGGGCGCAGCCGAATCCTGCTTGAGAAGACGCAGCCGCACCTCCGCAACGTCGAGGAACTGGCCGGCCGCCGGCCCGAGATCGAGAAGATTTTTCCAAACCCCCTGAGCCAAGTCCGACTGGCCGAGCTTCTCGTGAAGACTGGCCAACTTCATCAAAATTTCCGGGTTGCGCGGCTGCAAAGTCACGGCCTCCTCCAGCGGGACAAGCGCGGCATCGGGCGTCGGGCCGGACTCCAGTGTCTCCACCTCCTTCATCAACTCGCCGAGACGGCGCTCCTGCTGGAGCATCGCCTCGGCGCTATTGTCCGGCGGAGGCGAGGGCAAAGGCTCGGGCGCTTTTGCCACCGGAGGTTGCGGCGTGGGCGCGGGCGCGACGGCAGAACTACCGGTAGTCTGCGCAAACCCCGGGCCGAAATAGATAAGCACCGCCACCAATTGCGCCACCGCCGCCGCGCCGAGAAGGCTGGCGGCCACCACGAATGTTGTCCCGACCGGCGGCTTCATCAATCCGCCAAGCATGGCTTCGAGCCCCCGTCGAAGTCAACGACCGTCAGGCCCTTCGCGTCACCTGCCAATCACGGCGAAAGAACGCACCCGGCCGCGCGCGATGAGAAGGATCGCCTTCTCGCCCGGTTGCAACGAGCCCGCGGCATTTTCGAAGTCTTGCAGCGATGAAATCGGGGCGTCGTTGACCTGCTCGATCGCGTCGCCAGGCTGCAGCATGCCTTCGGAAGGAGAACCGGGGGCAACCGACCGCACAACAACACCCCCTATGTTCTGCGGCAACCCGTGACGACGGATGAGCGCGGGAGTGATTTCCTCGACGGCGACACCCACCAGCGCGTTGCCGGCGGGTAAACCGGATGCCGGTGGCACGGCGCCCTGCGGGGCAAAGCCGCCACGTTGGGCCGGCTGGCCCGCGGTGCGCCCCGGTCGCTGTTGCTCGACGATCAGCACGGGCAACTCGAGCATCCGCCCTTCGCGCGCGACCTCGATCTTGATGGTTTTGCCGATGTCGGCCGCAGCGACGCGCTTGCGCAGGTCGTTGAAGTCGCGGATATCACGGCCGTCGAATTTCCTGATGACATCCCCGCGCAGAATGCCGCCCTCCGCGGCGGGCGACGCTGCAAGCACCGCCTCGACCAGTGCGCCGCGCGAGTCGGGAAGGCCGAGTTGGTCGGCCAAAGCTTGGTCCATGGGTTGCAGCACGACACCCAGGTAAGGGCGCAAGACGCGACCGTGCTGGACGATCTGGTCCAGAACGCGGCGTGCAGAGTTGGACGGGATCGAAAATCCGATGCCCTGGCTGCCGCCGGACTGCGAAAAAATGAAGTTGTTTATGCCGACGATCTCGCCGCGGATGTTGACGAGCGGCCCTCCCGAGTTGCCGGGGTTGATGGCCGCGTCGGTCTGGAAAAATTCATTCACCGACTCGCTCGAAAAAAGCCGCTCCCGCGCGCTGATGATGCCTTGGGTGATCGTTTCCTGCAGTCCGAACGGATTGCCGACCGCAAACACAATCTGCCCCACGCGCACTTTCTCGGAATCGGCGAACGGCAGAGGACGCAGCCCTTCCGCTTCAATCTTGAGGATGGCAATGTCCGAGAGCGGATCGGCGCCGAGCAAACGTGCCGGAAAACGCCGTCCGTCGCTGAGCGAAACGGTCACTTCCTCGGCGCCGTCGATGACGTGCAGATTGGTGACAATGTGTCCTTCGGCGGAGGCCACGACCCCCGAACCTTGCGAGGCCGATTGGGGCTGCGGGGGCCGGCCCATGCCGAACAACTGGCGGAGCAATTCCTCGCGCGGGTCGGCAGATGCGCCGCGCGGAGCGGTGATGCTGACCACCGACGGAATCACCGCCTCGGCCACACGGCCGAATTCCTCGTCCAACGCAGCCAAGCCGGGCACCGAGTGCCGCGCGATGGCCGGTTTCACGCTCGGCAACGCAGATGGCCCGGCGGAGGCCTGGGGCGGAGTCTGTCCGGCGAATTGACCGGTTTTCCAAGCGTAAAGCCCCGCGAGGGCAAGCGTGATCGCGAGAACAAAGACGAGGAACTGGAGAAAACTTTTCATTGCAGGTGTCAGGAATTCACCCGCCGCTTCGCATCGGCGTGCAACCAATCCCACAGGTGGTCCACCGAGGCCTGCACGCGCTGGCGCGCCGCAGCCACCTCGAACGGGGAGAGCTTGCGGCCCGGCGGCTTCTCCACGCCGAAAATGTAGTATTTGATCTTCGGCTCGGTTCCGCTCGGACGAACCGCACAACGGCGACCATCGGCCAAGGTGAAAATGATCATGCCTTCGGAGGGAATACGGTCGCCTTCGGAGTCGAAAATTTCATCGAGCGCAAAATTCTCCACCTTGACCACGCGCGATCCGTCCACTTCGTCCGGAGGATTCTCCGCATAAGAATCGGCGAGCTTGGCGATGAGCGCCGCGCCCTCCGCACCTTCGAAAACGAGTGACTCGCCGCGCTCCAAGTGGACACCGAGGGTCGCGAAAATATCGTCGAGATATTCCACGGGCGTCATACCGCGCGAGCGCGCATAGGCCACGACCTCGGCGAAAGCCGCGACCGCCGCGTTCGCGTCCTTGTCGCGGGCGAAGTCCGAAAGCGTGTAGCCGTAACTTTCCTCCCCGCCCATAACAAGGAGCGAGGAATGTGCGAGGCGCAGACGCCGCGTTTCCTCCTCTGGGAGATGCGCGTAATCGCCGCGCAGGGCGGCCGGAATCGCCTCCTCGTATTTGCGCAGCTTGGCGGCGTTGTATTTGAAACCGGTCAACGTCTCGACACAACGCAACCCGAAATGCTCCGCCACCGCTTTCTGCAGGTCCGTCGTCACGTAGGTCTTGATGATGACGCCGCGCGATTTGCTCGCGTCGTCGAGGATGCCAAGCTCGAACATCCGCTGCGCGCGATAGAAGGCCAGCATCGAGCCGATCTGGTTGCCCGTGAGCAATTGCATCTTGCCAGCGCGATCACGCACGGCCACACCCATGCGGTCGTCGTCCGGATCCGTCGCCATAACCAAGTCCGCGCCGATCCGGTCGGCCAGCTGCATCGCCATGGTAAGCGCCTCGGCATACTCCGGATTGGGCGACTCGACCGTGGGGAAACGGCTGTCGGGCACCAGCTGCTCGGGCACCGCGGTGACATCGAAGCCCAGACGCTGCAGAAGCGGCATGACGATCGAGGCACCGACCCCGTGGAGCGGCGAATAAACGATCTTCAACCCCTTCTCGCGGGCCACCAGCGCGGGATCGAGAATAACGCGCTCCAGACGGTCGAGATAGGCTTCGTCCATGTCGCGCCCAAGTTCCTCCCGGCGCCCCTGCTGCGCGGCAGGCAGCGGGTTGTAATCCGCGCGCTCCACCGCATCGACTTTGGCGATGATACCCGCGTCATGCGGAGCGACAACCTGACCACCGTCGTTGAAATATACTTTGTAGCCGTTGTAGGCAGGGGGATTGTGGCTGGCCGTGATGTTGATGCCGGCCGCCGCACCGCGCTGCCGGATGGCGAAACTCAGCTCCGGCGTGGGACGGGGCTCGGAAAAAACCAGCGCATCACATCCCGACTCGGCGATCACCTTGGCCGCGAGATCGGCGAACTCCCGCGAAAAATAACGGGTGTCGTAGCTGATGCAGATGCGCGGACGGTGCGGCAACTTTTCCCGTGCGGCCCACTCTTTGACGTAAGACACCAGACCCTGCGTGGCGCGGCTGATATTGCGGTAATTCATCGCGTTCGTCCCCGTGCACGGGAACTCGGGACGATCGAGCACCTGCGGCGTTCCGCGCTCGGCCCGCGTGACAACCGCACCGATCGTCTTGCCGCGCAATCCCCCCGTGCCGAAAGCCAGCGTTCGGAAAAACCGGTTGTTCAGCTCGACCCAGTCGCCGGCCGCCGCCAGCTCCGCGATGCTTTCCCGCTCGGCCGCGGAAGGATTGGAGGCAAGCACGGCGTTGATGTTGCCCAGCGAGGATTCCAACAGCTCGCCGCGCGCGCGCGCATCCTCCAGCATCTTCGACAAGTCGCTCATGGGCGGAATAATATAGCCGCCACTCACCGCTCTGCAAAGCCCCACGCGGACACCGCCGCCGATCAGTCGAGCGTCTGGCGATAGCGCTTCACCCCGATGGCGAGCGCAACCACCGCGAAAAGCGCGATGGGCCACAGTTCCCGCCCCAGATCCGCGAAGCCGATGCCCTTGAGCATCACCCCGCGCGCTATGCGAAGGAAATGCGTGATGGGGAGAATCTCGCCGATCACTTGCGCCCAGCCGGGCATTCCGCGGAACGGGAAAAGAAAACCCGAAAGAAGCATCGAGGGCAGGAAGACGAACACCGACATCTGCATCGCCTGCAGCTGGTTTTTGGCAATCGTCGAGAACGTGATTCCCATGGCCAGATTCGCCGCGATGAAAAAAAGCGAGGCCAGCAGGAGCAGCGCAAGGTTTCCATGGATCGGCACGTCGAAAATGAACCGCGCCGCCAGCAGGATCATCCCGACTTGGATGTAGCCGACAAAAATATAGGGCGTGATTTTTCCGACCAGCACCTCGGTCGGCCGCAGGGGCATGGACAGCAGATTTTCCATCGTGCCCCTCTCGGTCTCGCGCGTGATGGCCAGCCCCGTGATGAGCACGAGCGTCATGGTAAGAACCACGCCCATCAGGCCGGGCACGATGTTGTATTGGGTGACGGCCTCGGGGTTGTAGAGCGCATGCACGCGCAGGTCGATGGCCGGAGGCACCGGGGCAAGACGCATGAGCGGACCTTTGAAGTCCCCGAGCAGCGCGGTGTTGATCACCCCGTCCAGCGCAGCCAAGCCGCCGCTGGTCGCCGTCGGGTCGGTGGCGTCGGCTTGGACAAGCACCGCCGGGCGGTCGCCGCGCAGGAGGGCGCGGGAAAAATTCTCGGGGATACTCACCACGAACTGCACTTGCCCTTGGCGCAGAAGCATCTCGCCCTCCTCCTCGGTTCGCACCACCTTGACGAAGTCGAAGTAGGTGCTGTTCTTGAGCCCCTCGAGCAAAGTCCTTCCCTGCGGACCTTCGTCCGCGAGCAACACTGCCGCCGGCATGTGCCGCGGGTCGGTGTTTATGACAAATCCGAAGACCATCAACTGCATGAGCGGAATTCCGAGGATCATGGCGAAGGTAAGACGGTCGCGGGACATTTGGATGAACTCCTTCACCACCATGGCCCACAGCCGGGAGAGCGAGAACCGCCGGGACGCCCTCATGATTTGTCGTTCTCCGCCGTTCCAGTCATCAGGTGGATGAACACATCCTCCAGCCCCGAGCACACCATGCGCCACTGGTATTCGGGGAGCCGGAAAGGTTCGATCGTGCGCTCGAGCAGCGGCGCATCACCCCCGCTCACATGGAGTTCCTTGCCGAACATCACCGCCTGCTCGACGCCCGGCAGGCCGCGCAACCGGCGCGCCAGATCGGGCAGCCGCGGACCGCTCACCGACCACGTGGTCAGCTTCGCCTTCTCGATGACCTCGTCCACCGTGCCGTCGACCAGAAGATGACCGAGAGAAATGTAGGCCAGACGATCGCAGCGCTCGGCCTCGTCCATGTAGTGCGTCGTGATGAGAAAGGTGAGCCCGCGGGAGGCCAGAACGTGGATCTCATCCCAAAAGTCGCGACGCGCCTTCGGGTCCACGCCGGCGGTGGGTTCGTCGAGGAGCAACAGCTTCGGCCGGTGCAGCAAACAGGCCGCGAGCGCCATGCGTTGCTTCCATCCGCCCGACAACTGTCCGGCCAGCTGGTTCCTGCGGTCCTGCAGGCCGAGGTGGTCGAGACTTTCGTCCACCGCCTTGCGCCGGTCCGGGAGCGCATACACGCGCGCCACGAAATCCAGGTTTTCCCGGATCGTCAGGTCCTCGTAGAAACTGAAGCGCTGGGTCATGTAGCCCACCTCGCGCTTGATCGCGGCGCTCTCGCGGATCACGTCATGGCCCAGACACGTCCCGCTGCCGGCATCGGCTCGCAGCAGTCCGCAGAGCATGCGTATGAATGTTGTCTTGCCGCTGCCGTTGGGGCCGAGAAAACCGTAGATCTGCCCGCGCGCCACGCGCAGGTCGATGCTGTTGACCACCGTGCGTTCGCCGAAGCGCTTGGTCATGCCGCGAACGTCGATAACGAGCTCGCCCATGGAAAAATCAGAGCGAAAGGACCACATCCACCGGCTGGCCGGGATGCAGTTTGACCGCGACATCGGGCACCACCGACAGCTCGATAAGGAAGACGAATTTTTCCCGCATTTTCTGGCTGTAGATGACCGGCGGGGTGAATTCGGCGCGCGGAGAAACGAAAGAAACGTTGGCAGGAAAAGGTTCGGGCAAGCCGTCCACCACAACCTGCGCCGCTCCGCCGACTTGGACTCTGCCGATCGTTTCCTGCGGCACGAAGGCGCGGACCTTGAGGTTGGCGGGCGGCAGCAACGCGACGACCGGATTGCCCGCCGGAACCCAATCCCCCGCACGGTAAAGCGTGTCGGTGACCAGCGCCGCCTGCTGCGCGGATTGCCGTTTTTGCGCGAGCGTCCAGTCGGCGCGCTCCAGCGCCGCTTGCTGGGCAAGCAGATTCTGCTCGGCCGCCTTGACCAACTCGGGTCGCGCACCCAGTTTCCCCGTCTCCAACGTGGACTCCAATTGCGCCACGCGCTGCCTGTCCTCGTCGCGGGTCGTCTGCGCCATGTCCACTTCGCGGCGCGAGGTGACGCGCGATGCGAGCAGTTTTTTCTGCCGGTCCAGTTCCACCTCGGCCAGCGACAAGGACGCCTTCGCCTGTTCGAGCTGCGCCTCAATCGCGTCGATCTCGCTCGGACGCAAACCCTGTCTTGCATCGGCCAGCTGCGCCTCCGCCTGGGCGACGCGCCGCAGCGCCTCTTCCCTCGCCGCCCGCTCCGCCGTTTCGTCGAGCACGAAAAGGAGTTGCCCTTTCTCCACCTGATCCCCGCGTTTGACTGCGAGGTCTTCCAGCCGTCCCCCGAACGGCGAGGCGACATAAACAAATTCACCCTCGATGTAGCCTTGCACCCGCGCGGGATCTTCCTCCGTGCAGCCAGCAAACGCCACCGCCAGAAGAGCTAGGGCCGCGGCTCGCGCCGCCGGTGGCAACCACCCGCAGCCTTCCCGTCCGGACCTTGTCTCCTGCATACGGACAAATTACGCGCACCGCGGCGGAAAAACAGGCTGGAATCAAGGCCTTCCCCGAAAGCTTTCCCTCGGGCTTTCGATCCGCTAAGAGAGACCCATGATGCAGCGCTACTGCCTTACGATCCTTGCAACGTGGCTCGCACTGATTTCGCTAGCCGCCGCCCAAGACGCCCCCAACCAAGCCTTGGATGCGGCCAACAACATCTACATCGCCGGCGATTACCCCGCGGCTGTCACGGCCTTCGAAGGTGTGCTGAAGGACTACCCTACATCCCCGATCGTTCCCCAAGCCCAGATTCAACTGGCCTTCGCTTACTTCCTCACCGGGGCCAACGAAAAGAGCCTCGAAATATTGAAAAAATTCTCGAGCGTGCCGTCGGGCAGCACCGAACTTTCGGAGTTGGCCGCGTTGCTCGAACCGCAGGCTCTTTCCTCCCTCGCCGCATCGCTGAAAGCGGACGACCCCAAGCGCAAAGCAACCTACGAAGAGGCGGTGAAGAAATTCGGCGAGTTCATCTCGAAATATCCGCAATCGACGGAACTTGAATCTGCCTACTACGGCAGCGCCATCGCCTCGTTCCAAATCAACGACTACACCGCGGCAAAAACGGCGCTGGAGGCAAATATCAAAAAATTCCCGTCCAGCCCGAGCATCGCGGAGAGCGAAAATCTCCTCGCCCTCATCTACGCCACCGAGGGCAGCAAACTGCTCTCGCAGGAGGGCGCGGACAAAGAGGCCGCGTTCGCGCTTTATAAAAAGTCTGCCGACATCCTCCGCGGGATCATCGACAAAAAAACCGACCTCACCCTTGTCAACACCGCCCAATTCCAACTCGGCGAAATCCTGCTCAACGAGGCGGCCTTCGCACCCGAGGATCGCAAAGCCGCGCTGCTCGAAGGCGCGCGCGACGCCTTCCGCGGCGTGCTGCCGAAAGAAGATATCCTCGCCCTCCAGAAGAAAAAAATCGACGAGATCCCCGCCCTGCGCCGCGCGGCGCTCACGGCGCGAAACAAGGCGGAGCAGACACGACTCGACCGCCGCGCCGAACGCGACCGCCGGAAATTGTCGGAACTCCAAGCACGCCCCGACCAGACCGTCACCGCGCTGCAAAAAGTCGGCGAGTCATACTTCCAGCAGGGAAAATACGACGAGTCGCGGGTCGTTCTCGCCCACGCCCAACCGCTGCTCACCGACGACGATGACAAGAAGCGCAACCTTTACTTCACCACGATGACCTACGCGCTGCAGAACGCCGCCGAGCCCGCGACGAGCGGCTACGACGCATTCCAGCGCTCCCACAAAGGCGACGCCATCGCGGCCAATCTGCCCGTTGCGCTGGGCAACCTTTATCTCACCCACCCCGATCCGAAAATCCGGAATCCCGAAAAAGCCGCGGCATATTTCAAAGAGGCCGCGCAGCTCTACCCGAAGAGCCCGCTCCTCGGACTGTCCGTCGTCAACGAGGCAACCGCGCGCGCGCAGCAGGGCGACTTCGACGGCGCGCTGAAAACTTACCGCGACTTCCTCGCCACCAACCCGCCGCCCGAAGTCGGTGCCGTGGCGCAAATCGGTATCGGCAATGTTCTTAAGGAGCAACGCAAGTGGGACGAAGCCATCGCTGCCTACAAAGAGGTCATCACCAAGTTCCCCAAAGCCGCGCAGGTGGAAGAGGCCGAATTCTGGGTCGCCGTCGGGACGCAGCAAAAAGGCGACAATGCCGGCGCCCTGCCCCTGCTCGAGGCCTTCGTCCAGAAATATCCCGACACCGCGCTCACGCCGAACGCGCTTTACTCCGATGCCGCGGCCAAGCTCGCGCTCGGCAAGCAAGACGAGGGCGTCGCCACGCTCGCGCAGCTCGCCGAAAAGTTTCCCAAGAGCCAGCCTGCACCCTTCACCTATTTCCAGCGCGCCCAGATCGCCGGGACGGCGCAGAACGCCGACGAGGTCGTCCGCCTCATGCGGGAGTTCGCCGGGAAATATCCAGACGACGACAAAGTTTATTTCGCTTATGACAGCATCGGGCAGACCGAAAACAACCGCGGCAATGCGGATGCCGCCGCCGCAGCCTACGCGCAGTTTGTCGAAAAATACCCCGCAGCCCCGAAGGCCCCCGAAGCCCTCCTGAAATCTTCCGACATCCAACGCGCCGCCGCCGAACGCATGGGCCGCTACGGCGCGCTCACGCCCGAAGAGCAGGCGAAATGGAAAGAACGTATGGCGGCCTCGACCGCCGCGGTCGAGAAAATGGCGGCCGATTACCCCGACTCCGCGGACCTCGGGCTCGGACTGCGCTCGCTGCTCGCGGTGAAAAAATTCGAAGCCGACGCGGGACTCACCGACGCCGCCGGCGTGGAAAAATATTTCGAAGACTTCGCGGCCAAGGCTCCGGACGGCGCCAAGAGCAAAATCCTCTTCGCCCGCGCCGCCTTCATCAATGGCACCGACCCGAAACGCGCGCTAGAGGAAATGAACAAGGCCTACAACCCGTCACTCGTTTACGCGCCGTCCGACCTCGATCTCTACGGCCTCGCGCTCCTCGAAGCTGGCGAAGGCGACAAGGCCAAGGCCGTGTTCGAGAAAGTCGCAGCCGACTACCCCGTTCCCGCCAACACACAGCCCGCCCAGGCCACGCCCACCGTGCAGGAGGCCCAGGCAATCTCCCTCTTCGGACTCGGCCGTGTTGCGCAGGAAAACAAAGACGTGGCCACCGCCGGACAACTCTTCGAGCAGCTCAAATCGCTCTACCCGTGGTCACCCAAGGTCCTCGAAGCGAATTACGGCATCGCCCAGTCGCTCCGCGCACAAGGCAAAGCCGACGAGGCCGTTACCCTTCTCACGCAAATCGTCCGTGCCCAGAACGCCCCGTCAAAGCTGCGTGCCGATGCCATGTTGCTAGGCGGTTACATCCAGAAGGACAAGGGCCAGCGCGAGGCCGCCATCGACTACTTCATCAAGATCTCCGCTTTTTACGATGGTGTGCCCGAGGCTGCTTCCACCGGACTCTGGGAAGGCGGTCAACTCATCGAGCAGCAGGTGGCCGAACTCCAAGCCAAAGACCCGGACAAGGCCGCCAAGCAACGCGCGCAGGCCATCCGCGCCTACAAAGAACTCGCGGAGAAATTCCCCGATTCGCCCTTCGCCGCCCAGGCCAAACAACGCCTCGACGCCCTCGGCGAGAAGTGAAATGACCCGATCCGAACGCGCCGGCGAGACCCTGCGCATTCTGCGCCGCACCTATCCGGATGCGCATTGCGAGCTGAACCACGACGGTCCGTTCCAGTTGCTCGTCGCCACGATTCTTTCCGCCCAATGCACCGATGCGCGCGTGAACATGGTCACGCCGGCGCTTTTCAAAAAATATCCGGACGCCAGGCGCATGGCCGCCGCGCCGCAGGAAGACATCGAGGACCTCATCCGCTCGACCGGATTTTTCCGCAACAAGGCGAAAAACATCCGGGCCGCATCGGCAGCCCTCGTGGAAAAGCACGGCGGCAAGGTCCCACGTGATCTGGTGACATTGACGCACCTACCCGGCGTCGGACGCAAAACGGCCAACGTCGTCCTCGGCAACGCCTACGGCATCGAGGAAGGCGTCGTCGTCGATACCCACGTCGCCCGCCTGAGCAAGCGCCTCGGTCTGACCAAACACGCCGATCCGGTCAAAATCGAACACGACCTCATGAAAGTCGTCCCGCGTGAGGCGTGGACCCTCTGGAGCCATCTGCTTATCTGGCACGGGCGCCGCCGATGCTCCGCCCGCAAACCCGACTGCGCCAGCTGCGAACTCGTTTCCCTATGCCCTTCCGCTGGGAAAGTGTGACAGCGCCCCGTCAGCCCAACTTCTGCGCGAGCAGATCCCCGGCCATGGCCGGGTTGGCCTTGCCCTTGGAGAGCTTCATCACCTGACCCTTGAGGAAATTCAGCGCAGCGGCTTTACCCGCTTTGTAGTCGGCGACGGACTGCGGATTGGCCGCGATTACTTCATCGCAGAGCGCGCCGATGGCGCCGGCGTCACTTTCCTGTTTGAGACCTTTCTCTTCGACGATCACCGACGGGTCGCGTCCGGTGGCGAGCATGTCGGCGAAGACTTCCTTGGCCTGCTTGCCGTTGATCTGTCCGCCGGCGACCAGTGCGACGAGCGCGTCGAGTTGAACGGGTTTGACCGGACAATCGGCGATGGTTTTGTCCGCCGCTGAGAGAGCGCTCTGCAGATCGTTGAGGATCCAGTTGGCGATCTGCTTGCCGCGCGGCGAGCCGGATGCAGCCTGCTCGAAGTAGGCGCCCAGCTCCAGATTGTCGGCCAGCACAGCGGCATCGTATTCGCTCACCCCGTAGTCTTTTTCGTAGCGGGCGCGTTTTTGCGCGGGGGTCTCGGGCAGCATCTCCTTGGCGGCAGCGAGCAACTTCTCCGTTTTGACCGGCATGAGGTCGGGATCCGGGAAATAGCGGTAGTCGTGCGCAGATTCCTTCACGCGCATCAACTGCGTCTCGCCAAGGTCGTCGTCCCAGCGACGAGTCTCCTGCTGCAGCGCGCCTCCACCGCGAAGGACTTCGATCTGGCGGTCGATCTCGTAAGCGAGGGCACGGCGCACGCCGCTGATCGTGTTCAAATTCTTCAACTCGATCTTGGTGCCGAACTTTTCCGTGCCGACCGGACGGACGGACACGTTCACGTCGCAACGCATCTGGCCTTTTTCCATATCGGCATCGCTCACGTCGGCGTAAATCAAATGCTGCTTGAGCGACGTAAGATAGGCAAAAGCCTCTTCGGGGCTGGCGATGTCCGCCTCGGACACAATTTCCATGAGCGGGGTTCCTGCGCGGTTGAAATCGATGCCCGACGCGCTTTCGAGGTGGAAACTTTTGGCCACGTCCTCCTCGAGATGGATGCGCGTGAGGCGGATCACCTTGTCCTTGGTGGCGATGGTTTTCTGCGCGTCCTTCGGGTAGGCCAGATCGTGCAAGGGCACGCCACCGCCGAGGCAAAGCGGCATGTCGTATTGCGAAATCTGGTAGTTCTTCGGCATGTCGGGATAGTAATAGCTCTTGCGGTCGAACTTGCAGACGTCCGCGATTTTGCAATCGAGCATGAGGCCGGTGAGGATTGTCAGTTTGAGAGCCTCCTCGTTCATCACGGGCAACGCGCCAGGCAAACCGAGGCAGACCGGGCACGTGTGGGTATTGGGCGCGGCCCCGTATTCCACGGGACAAGCGCAGAACATTTTACTGCGCGTTTTCAGCTGCACATGGACCTCGAGTCCGATGGTGGCGATGTAATCCTGGCTCATGACGATGGAACCGGCGAAGGTGCAGGCTTCTGCAGGGCGTAGTCGAGCGCTTTTTGCCATTCGAACTCGGTGAACGACTTTTGCACTTCAGGATCGGAGACCACTTGGATCAGCTTGGGATTGCCGATCAAAGCGAGGTAATCCCCCCGCGACGCAGCTTCCACGATCTCGCGATCGGCAAAAAATGCGGCAAGCTTGGGCTGCGCTAAAAGTTGCTGCACCGGCGGATACGCGAGAAGCCGCGCCGCGGCGTCCGGCGATGCCCCAACCTCCACCAGCCCGGTGATGATCGAGTAGGCCTCCGCAGGAAGAATATCGACCGCATTGACCACACTGCCCGTTGTTCCTTCCTCCAGCGCCTGTTTTGCCGAGGTGAGTTGCGCGGCAGCCGGCACGGGAGGCGCGCCGAACTGACCGGCCACCGATGCTTGTCCTTCCGCCACGGCACCGAGAGCACGGAACATGGTTATGCCGCCCCAGAGGACCAGAAGTCCGAAAACCAGACCGAAGAACGATCCTCCCGCACCGTAAATCAGCCGCACGATGCCGCTTTGCTGCGATGTCTTTTTGAAAAGAAGCGACGAAAGCACCACCGCGGCAATGTAGAAAGCCAAGCCCGCCGCCAAACCAAGCAAAGCGCGCCCCATCGGAACCGGCAGCGGGATGAGGCGGTCCGCCGCAAATCCCGTCATCGACGCAAAAATCCATCCAACGCCGCCCGCTGCCGCAAGGGCTGTCACACTGATTCCGTGGCGCACCACGCCACGCCGCCAACCGCGCCACATTTCGAAAAGCAGATAAAGCCCGGCCGCGAGCCAGAGCCATGAGGAAGAGAACTGCATAAACGACCCTTTTCTAACTCATGTGGTGTTGCATTCAAACCCTGACAAAAGTGTGCGGTCAAAAAGGGACAGGTTTCTATCTGTGTGATCGGGCGGGGGTTTCGAGGCGCAAGCGTCGGGAACCGATGGCGATGCGGTCGTCGGGGCCGACGCGGGTCTGGGAGTGCTGGCTAAAGACACGGGGCCCCCAAGGGCCCTTGGAAGCGGGATGCAAAGATCGCAGCGACCCTCTTTATTGGCGAGGTTCAGGCGGCCGAGGGCGTGGAGCAGATCTCGCGATGGTTGAGACAAGCGCGCGGGGAGCCGATCCAGACGTTAGCCTCCGGAAGCGTGGCGTGTGCAATTGCCTGAATGCGGAAGACCCGACTGAAACAGACCTCCGCGCTTTATCCACCTTGCAAGTTGCTGATGATGCTGATCAGCGGGAGGAACAGAGCGATGACGATCGTGCCAACCACAACGGCGAGGAATACGATCATGATCGGCTCGAGCAGCGAAGTAAGTCCGGCAACCGTGTTATCCACTTCGTCGTCATAGACGTCCGCAATCTTCAGCAGCATCTCCGGAAGTTGGCCGGTCTCCTCGCCCACGTCGATCATGCTGACGACCATCGGCGGGAAAATGCCGCTTTTTTCCAGCGGTGCAACAATGGACTCGCCCTCTTTGACGCTGTCGTGAACGTTTTGGATGGCGTCAGCGAGGACGACGTTGCCTGCCGTGTCGCGGGTGATGTTGAGAGCCTGAAGAATCGGCACGCCGCTCGTGACGAGCGTTCCGAGCGTGCGGGTAAAACGCGAAATGGCGCTCTTTTTGACAAGGTCGCCGAACAGCGGAAGACGAAGTTTGAATGCGTCGAGAAATGTCCTGCCCTTGGGCAGTTTGGACAGCATATTGATAGCGACAACAAAGACAACAACGCCCCCGACGATCAAAAAGAGCTGTTCCTGGACGAATTTACTGAGCGTTATGACAAACTGGGTGAGAGCAGGAAGCGGCTTGCCGCCGAGCATGTCGGCGAAAATCTGCTCGAACTTCGGAACAATGTAAACGAGGAGGAACGCCATGATGGCGATGGCGATGACCAGAACGATCACCGGGTAGAACATGGCGGAGACAACCTTGTTTTTCAGTTTCTGCGCTTTTTCCTGGAAGTCCGCCAAGCGCACGAGAACAAGCTCCATCACGCCACCCAATTCGCCGGCTTTCACCATGTTGACGTAAAGCTTGTTGAAGATTTTCGGATGCTGGCTGAGCGCATCGGAAAACGTGCTGCCGCCTTGGACCGTATCGGCCAACTTCCCTATGGTGGTTCGCAGGACTTTGTCCGGCTCCTGTTTGCCGAGAACGGTCAGCCCGCGCAGCAAGGGCAATCCGGAATCTATCAGCGTGGCCAGCTGGCGCGTGAAAATCATCAGCACCTTCGGCTTGATGGTTTTGCGTTCGAGGAAGGGGATGTTGATGTTGATCTCCTTCTTCACGCCCCCGGCTTTCGCGGCCTTGGGGGCTTTGCCTGCCTTGCCCTTGGCAGCTTTCGCCGCTTTGCCTGCTTCGAGGACACTGGTCGGGAAATACCCGGCTTGACGCAACGCTTGGATGGCCTCTTGTTCGGTGCCTGCTTCGATGACGTCGTTTATCTCTTGGCCTCTGGCATCGAGGGCAGTGTAGGCAAAACTTGGCATTTGAGTGGGGAGCTAAAGACCGACATTCATAAGCGGCAGATACCACTTATCCAAGAGGAAAACGGCCCGCTCGTCAGTCCCGCAAGAAGGGGTTAGAAGTCTTCTCTCGATCGACCGAAGTTTCAGGGCCATGGCCCGGCAAGATGACCGTTTGGCCTGGCAATGGCAGGATTTTTTCTTTGATGCCGCGCAAAAGGAGCCCGCCGTCACCTCCCGGCAAATCCCAGCGCCCCACCCCGCCGCGGAAGATCACATCCCCGCCGATCAAGACCCCTTCCTCGGGCTGATAAAAGCAAATGCTGCCCGGGCAATGTCCCGGCACATCAAGGACATCAAATGTCAGGCCCGAGAGATCCTGCGCCTTGCCTTCGCCGATGATCCGGTCGGCTGCGAGCGGTTCGATGCGCAGCGGGAATCCCTGCCGCTCGAAAAAATCGGCCGTCTCGATCATGGGAACCGTTTCCTCATGGCAAAGGACAGGACAACCATGGCGGCGCTTGATCGCCGCCGCACTCGCGGTGTGATCCCAGTGTCCGTGGGTCAGAACCAACAGATCGATACGGTCCTCGGCGAAATGGGCATCCGCACCCTCGGGAGCATCGAAAAGGATATTTCCGCCCGGGGACTCGAGCAGATAGCAATTGGTTTCGTAGGGGCCACCGGTGAATCTTTTGAACTGGAGCATAGAATAGCGGTCGAAGGTAAATGCACCAATTTCCTTGCGCAACAAGGGTTTCGGGGCGACCAGTGTCGGGGTTCATTCTCATGCGCTCGCTTCTGCTGTCCATTCTGGCCGCCGGCTTCCTGTCGGCATCGGCGCCGCACCTGTCCGCCCGCGAAGACAAGAGCGCGGCGGAGATCGGCGACATCACGACCACTGTCGCCAGGATGCTGGAGTCCGCGCACTACAACCGCGTGCGACTGAACGACGAGACCACCCCGGGCACCACGCAGGCCCGCAAAGCGCTCGACCAGTATCTGGGGACGCTTGACTACAACCGCCTGTTCTTCACGCAGCAGGACATCGACGAATTTGTCGGGCGCTACGGCAACAGCCTGCAAGACGACATCATGCTGGGCAACGTCAAGCCCGCCTACGAAATCTACGACCGGTTCCTCCAGCGCGTGCAAGACCGCGTGGCCAAGATCAAAAAGCTGCTCGAAAAGGATTTCACCTTCGAAAGCGACCGCACCGTTCAAATGAACCGCGACGAAGCGCCGTGGCCGGCGAACGAGGCCGATGCCGACAAAATCTGGGCCGACCGGATCGAAGCGGAATTACTAACCGCGGTTCTGGCCGAGAAGGCCGCCAACGAAGCTGCGGCGAAGAAAGAGAAAGAGGCGGCATCATCGGGAAAAACCCCGGAGAAAAACGCCGAACCGAAGCCGGCGCTCGCCAAGCGCACGCCGAAGGAAACCGTGCTGAAGCGATACGAGCGACTGCTCAAATCGCTGCAAGAGGAGACAAGAGAGGATCAGGCCAACAATTTTCTCGCCGCGCTGACCCAAAGCTACGACCCGCACTCGGAATACATGAGCGCGCGGACGCTGGAGAACTTCGAGATCCAGATGAAGCTCAAACTTTTCGGGATCGGCGCCGTTCTGCGCAGCGAGGACGGCTACGCCAAAATTGTCGAACTTGTCCCCGGCGGACCCGCGGCAAAGCAGGGGCAATTGAAACCCAACGACAAAATCGTCGCGGTGGCCCAAGGCGACGAGGAATTCGAGGACGTGGTGGACATGAAACTCGACCGCGTGGTCGAGCGCATCCGCGGAGCCAAAGGAACGACCGTGCGCCTGCAAGTCCAACCGGCGGCCTCTCCCGACCCGACACGACTCGAGACCGTTTCCATTGTCCGCGACGAGGTGGAACTCAAGGAGCAGGAAGCCAAAGCCCAAGTGATCGATGTTCCGGATGCCGGCGGAAAAGACACCCGCATCGGCCTGATCACACTACCGAGCTTTTACGCGGACATGAATTCGAACGGCCCGTCGGCGCGCAGCACGACGAAAGACATGGCCGCCCTCATCAAGCGCCTTAAACGCGAAAACATCGAGGGGCTGATCGTGGACCTGCGCAACGACAGCGGAGGATCCCTCCCCGAGGCCATCAAGGCCACCGGGCTTTTCATACCCAAGGGACCTGTCGTGCAGGTGAAAGACACCAACGGAAAAATCACTCCGATGCACGACCCCGACCCCGGAATCTTGTGGGACGGGCCGCTCATCGTCCTCATGAACCGCCTGAGCGCCTCGGCCAGCGAGATTTTCGCCGCCGCGCTGCAGGACTACGGGCGCGCAGTTATCGTCGGCGACTCGCGGAGCTTCGGCAAGGGCACGGTGCAGGAAATGCTCAATCTCGACCCGTTCATGCCCTTCCTCTCCCGGGGCGACAGCGGCGCGGTGAAACTCACACGGCAGAAGTTCTACCGGATCAAAGGAGGCTCGACGCAACTCCGCGGCGTGGCCTCGGATATCGTTCTGCCCTCGCTCACGGACTACGCGGACGTCGGCGAGGACTCGCTCAAACATCCGCTCGACTACGACGAGGTCCCCTCGCGCATTTTCTCGCCGGCCGGCGATACAGCCGAGTTGGTGCCCCGCTTGCGGGCCGCGAGCGACGCTCGCGCCGCCGCGGATCCGGAGTTTGCCTACGTCCGCGAAGACGGCGCGCGCCTGCAGGAACGCATCAAGAAAAACGAGATCACGCTGAACAAGGAAAAACGCATGGCGGAGATCGAGGAAGAAAAAGCCCGGCGCGAGGCGCGGAACGCCGAACGCAAGGAGCGGAAAAAGCCCGACATCTCGGCTTTCGAAGTCACGCTCGACACGGTGGATGCGTCCGAGTTGAAAAAAGTCTCTCTCGACAAACCGCCCAAACGTTCGGCGGAACAGACCGAAGAGAACAATGACCCCTCCGCGCCCGATGAAGAGGAGCCCTTCGTCGATCCGGTGCGGGATGAAGGATTCCGCATCATGCAGGACCACATCCGTCTGGGCACAGAGGCTCCCGTCACGGCGAGCGCTCGCGTGCCGGAATCGGGTGCAGACACTCCGTGAGCGGAGGGGTCTCGACAAAGCCGCATGCGGCTCCTAGAAATACCGCCGCTATGAAAAGCATACTCCTCCTTGTCGGGGCTGTCCTTGTGATCGGCCTTACCGGATGCAACACGATCAGCGGCGTCGGCCAAGACGTCAGTGCCGTCGGACGCGATGTGTCCGCTGGCGCCCGCGGCGTCGAGCGCAGCATGTAAGCACCCGCTTGCATCGACAGCGCGGGACAGCCGCGCTATCGTCCCCTGCGCAAGCGCCCGTAGCTCAGGGGATAGAGCAGCGGATTTCTAATCCGTTGGTCGGGAGTTCGAATCTCCCCGGGCGCGCTCTCTTTTTTCATGAGTCCGGCCCGGACCACCACCGCCCGTTATGCGTGGCTGGTCGTGGGCCTGCTTTTCCCGGTCGCGCTGCTCAACTATCTCGACCGCCAGATGATCGCGGCCATGAAGGTCTCGGTCATGGCCGACGTCCATGGCATCACGCTCGAGTCGCAATGGGGCTATATGCTCGGGCAATTCAAATGGGTTTATGCGCTCTGCAGTCCCGTCGGCGGATATGTGGCAGACCGATTCAGCCGGCGTTGGACGATTTGCGGCAGCCTGTTGGTATGGTCTTTTGTCACTTGGGTCACCGGCCACGTTTCGAGCTACGACGGGCTGCTGTGGACGCGCACGGCCATGGGCATCAGCGAGGCGTTTTACATTCCCGCAGCACTCGCGCTCATATCGGACTACCACCGGGGCCCCACGCGGTCCCGGGCCACCGGCCTGCACCAGATGGGCATTTACTGCGGTGTCATAATCGGCGGGTTCGCCGGGTATGCAGCCGATACTCCGTCGATCGGGTGGCGCCGGGCATTCGATTTCACCGGGTTGGCCGGCATCCTCTACGCGGTTCCGCTCTGTTTTCTCCTGCGCGATGTGGCGCGCCCTGACGACGCGGGAGCAAAAACGGATTCGCCCGCGCCTTCGTTCGCCGCACTCCTGACCAACGGATCGTTCCTTCTTCTGGTGCTTTATTTCACTCTGCCCGCTCTCGCCGGTTGGGTCGTGCGTGACTGGATGCCCGCCATCCTCCAGCAGAGTTTCAACATCAGCCAGGGGTTGGCCGGCGTTTCCGCCACGCTGTATTGGCAGAGCGCGGCCATCGTTGCGGCATTCAGCGGGGGCTGGCTGGCGGACCGCTGGATGCGGCGCACCGACCGCGGCCGCATTTACGTCAGCGCCATCGGCATGGCGTTGATCATTCCCGCGCTCTTCGGTGTGGGAAATTCTCCCATTGTCGGGTCTTTCACCCTCGCGGTTGTTTCCCTCGTCCTTTTCGGCATCGGGTGGGGATTTTTCGACACCAACAACATGCCGATCTTATGCCAGATTGTGCGTCCCGAACTCCGGGCGACAGGCTATGGCATCATGAATTTTGTTAGCATCAGTTGCGGCGGTTTTGCGGATTGGGGGTTCGGCGTCATGCGGGACAGGCAGATTCCCTTGAATCTCATCTTCGGGGTTTTCGCCTGCGCTTGTGTGGTCTCGGTCGTCCTCGTGCTGCTCATCCGGCCGCGCGACACGGAGAAGTCCGCATCCGCCTGAGCTAACGGTCACCTGCCAGCGGGCATTTTCACCGAACGCAGAACAAAAAGACCCGCGGCGAAAAAGACGAGCGTGGCCAGGATCGCGGGCCGGAGCCCGAAAGCGTCGGCCAACAGGCCCATGAAAACCGGACCGATGATGGCGGCAGATTTTCCCGCCACGCCCCAGAACCCGAAAAATTCCGCGGCGCGTTCGCGCGGCGAAAGCAATGTGACAACGGCACGACTGGCAGCCTGACTGGATCCGATGGCCAGACCCGCAAGATTGCCAACCACAAAAAAGGCCGCCTTCGAGGAGCAGAAATACGCGCCCAGCGCCACCCCGCACCATAGGAGCAGGGCGACAGTCAACGCACTCACCGACCCCGCACGATCCTGCCACAAACCGCAGAGCAAAGCTCCCAAGGCGCTGCAGACCTGCAACGAAGCAAACAGCACGACATTCTCGGTGGTGGAGAATCCCAGCACACGCTCGGCATAAATCGCGGCAAACGCCACGACAGCACCGAGACCGCTCATGTAAAAGAGGAAAGAAACCAAAAACTTCAGCAGCTCCCTGTGCCGGGGCAGATCTCTTGCTGCCCGGGCGATGCTTTCCCATCCGAGTCTCCACCATGACCCGGCATGCACCTCCGGCTCTTTGCGTTCGCGCAGCAACAAGACAACCGGCACGGTGGCCAGCAGCATGAATGCCGCTGTTGCCACAAACACCCACTGCAATCGATCCGGCGCAGCCCGCATGACGATCATGGCCAAACCGAGGGCCCCGAGCCCGCCGAGGTAGCCGAAACTCCAGCCGTAGCCGGAAACACTGCCGACATTCTCCGGAGTGCTGAGTTCGCTGAGGAAGCTCGCGCAGAAATTTTCGCCGAACGAAAAAGCCGCGTAGGCGGCGATGACGAGCGCAGATGCAAGAACGACCGTGCCGGGCCCGGTGAACCACAACGCCGCCGTGGCCGCACTGCAGATCCACATCATCGCGAGCAGAAATCGCTTTTTCGCACCCGTCACATCGGCCATCACACCAAGCACCGGACCGAACACGATGACAAGCATCTGCGAAGCAGCCAGGACACCGCTCCACAAAGTGTTAGGTGCCGCGGCACCGACCGCGACGA